>CALUNK010000054.1 GCA_944321985.1 Candidatus Methanomethylophilaceae archaeon | reverse complement strand
ACCGTCATGGCCCTGTGTTTTTCTGTTGTAGCAAACTGATATACACGGGCCACTGATTAAAAGAGGGCAGATTTCCTTTTTGCTACCTGGAGACGTTGCCGATGAGGCAAATGCCTGGAGCACGGATGTCGCCCGATCCAGAATGGTCGCCCCCACTCATCTCGTGCGTCAGGGCACATATTCACAGCTGGTCTCTGACTTAAGATCCTGATGGCCCATCAAGACAGGTATGGGGGAGGACGGGAAGTCCCCTCTTTCTCACAGCCGCTCACGAGAGGTCTCAGAACAGAGGCTGCCCGCAGGGAGGCCCGTCCGGAGACCCGATGGCGATGTCGTCCACGACCGAGAAGTAAAGGCGCAACCCTCCGGCCAGATGACTGCACTCGTACCCGCTCTGGGTCAGCATCCTGGCCGCAATGTAGCTGCGGAGCGCGCTGTGACATACCAGGCGGATGTGCCTGTCCCTCGGGATCTCGGACATCCTCGCCCTCATATCGTCCAGTGGGATGTTCACTGACCCTTCGATGTGTCCGCGGACGAACTCCTCGGGAGTGCGGACGTCCACGAAAACATTGGACTGGTCCCCAATCAGTGATTCGACGTCATCCCAGAAGAACTGCGAAACCCTGCCTGTCACGACGTTGTCTATGACGAATCCTGCCATGTTGACGGGATCCTTTGCTGACGAGTAGGGAGGTGCGTATGCCAGGTCCAGCTCCTCCAGCAGCCCGTAGTCCCCTCCCGCGCGGATGGCCGTTGCGATGACGTCGATCCTCTTGTCCGTTCCTTCGTAGCCCACGATCTGCGCCCCGAGAATCCTCCCCGTGCCCTTCTCAAACAATGTCTTCACCGACATGTTCCTTGCATCCGGATAGTACGTGGCGTGCGATGCGGAGTACGTGTACACCTTGTCGTAATCAATCCCTGCGGCCTTGGCGGTCTTCTCGTTGAGGCCTGTGGTGGCGACCGTCATGTCGAACACCTTGATGACCGACGAGCCCTGCGACCCCCTGTACTCGCTGGGGATTCCGCAGATGTTGTCCGCCGCGATGCGACCCTGTCTGTTGGCGGGACCAGCCAGAGATATGACGGCATCGGTTCCTGACACGAACTCCCTGACCTGAACGGCATCCCCGACGGCGTAGATGCTCGGATCGGACGTGCGCATATGCGTGTCTGTCACTATCGCACCCTTCATCCCTGTCTCCAGCCCTGCATCCATCGCCAGGTGGGAATCCGGAACCACACCGAGGGCGACGACGGCCATGTCGGCTTCTAGGACGCCTCCGCCTCTCAGATTGACCTTCAGGGGACCGTCGGTCTCGAATCCGGTGACAGCCTCGGATAACAGAAGCGTGACCCCGTTTGCCCTGAGACAGTGATGTACATCGGCGGCCATGTCCCTGTCCATGGGCGGAAGCACATGGTCCGGACGCTGGACGAGCGTCACCTTTACCCCCATGCCCACGAGATTCTCGGCTACCTCCAGCCCGATGTACCCTCCGCCGGCAACCACAGCGCGCTTCGGTTTGTTGGATACGACGAAATCGCGCATCGACAGAGTGTCCTCGACGGTGCGCATGGTCATCACCCTGGGATCCTCCACCCCGGCCATGTCTGGCATGAGGGGCTTAGCCCCGGGAGACAGAATGAGGACATCGTAGGGTTCGTCGTACTCGGAACCGTCATCGAGTCTCCTGACCCTGACACTCTTGGCTGCCCGGTCTATGGACACGGCCTCGTTCCTCACCCTCACATCGATATCGAAGCGCCGCCTGAAGGACTCGGGAGTCTGGAGCGTCAACTTGCCTCTGTCCGTGATGACCCCTCCAAGATAGTAGGGGAGCCCGCAGTTGGCGTACGACACGTACCCCGTACGCTCCAGCATCACAATCTCCGCGTTCTCGTCGAGCCTTCTGAGCCTCGCGGCTGCGGATGCTCCGCCGGCCACTCCGCCGATGATCAGAACCTTCATGCAGGCGGTATCTCGTTCATCGATAATATATTAACGACGTTAACAGAGTTGAACATTCCCGGTGTGCATGCGTATCCACGACGGAAGCGATGAAAACCTTCCTAAAGAGAGACGACAGCCCTTTGAATGGATGGCGATGGCACATCCGGAGATGACATTACTATCACCATGATGTTGTAGGACACTCGGATATGCGGAGAACACCGATGACGATCGTTCGATGACACGGCGTCGGTTCGGATGGCATCCTCATCGAAGCCCCTCCGACGGGACGGCTCATCGATTCCTTTGATCCTTGCACCACGACCCTTGTCATTCGGTGTCGGACCAGAGCCTGACGCACCTGACCGCGTGATTCCAGCCTCTGATGTGCTCCTGCCGTTCGGCCTCTCCCATCTGCGGCACGAACCTCCTGTCGAGGGACCAGTTCTCCTTCAGGTCATCCCCTCCGTTCCAGAACCCGACCGTGAGGCCTGCCATGTAGGCGGCGCCGAGCGCCGTGGATTCGATGCACCTCGGACGCTCAACCTCCATGCCGGTGATGTCCGCGAGGAACTGGCAGAGGAAATTGTTGGCACTTGCCCCTCCGTCTACCTTGACGGAATGGATATCGGTTCCTGAATCGTCCTCCATGGCACGGATGACGTCATTCGCCTGGAAAGCAATGGACTCCAGTGAGGCACGTGCGATATGACAACGGTTGGTTCCTCTGGTGAGGCCCATGATGATCCCCCTCGCGTTCTGATCCCAGTACGGTGCCCCCAGACCGACGAATGCCGGCACCACGTAGCATCCGCATGTGTCATCCACGCGTTCGGCCATCCTCTCCGTCTCGGCGGACTCCTCCACAATCTGGAGCTCGTCCCTGAGCCATTGGACGGCGGCGCCTGCGATGTATATCGACCCCTCCAGAGCGTACTCGGTCGTTCCACCCATGTTCCAGGCGACGGTGGTCAGCAGGCCCTTGCTGGTGATTCTTGGATTCTCTCCGATGTTCATCAGCAGGAACCCTCCGGTCCCGAATGTTATCTTGACGTCGCCCCTGTCGAAGCAGGTCTGACCGAACAGCGCCGCCTGCTGATCCCCCAGCGCGGAGGCTATCGGCACTGAAACCCCGACGATGTCTGGGTCGGTGGTGCCGAACACGTGCCCGGGAGGGCACGGCTCCGGCAGCATGGCCTCTGGAATCTCCAGTATCTCCAGCAGATCCTGGTCCCATGATAGGTCCGTGATGTTGAACATCATCGTGCGGGCAGCGTTGGAGTAGTCGGTGGCGTGCACCTTCCCTCCGGTCAGACTCCATATGAGCCATGACTCGACGGTGCCGAACAGGACGTCGCCTCTCTCCGCCCCCTCCCTTGCGCCGGGAACGTTTTCCAGGATCCATCTGAGCTTGGTCCCCGAGAAGTACGCATCGATCTGCAGCCCGGTCTTCGACAGGATCGTCTCTCCCAGCCCGCGGTCCCTCAGATCCTGGCAGAAGGCGTGGGTCCTGCGGTCCTGCCAGACTATGGCGTTGCATAGCGGCTTCCCGGTGCTCGCATCCCACACGACCGTCGTCTCCCTCTGGTTCGTGATCCCGATCGCGACACAGCTCCCGGGCTCTATCCCGGGTTTGGACAGACATTCTCTGAGCACATGTATGCACGAGTCCCTGATCTCCCCGGGATCGTGCTCGACCATTCCCGGTCCGGGATAGAACTGCCTGATGTCCCTCTGCGAAACTGCCAGGACCTCGCCGCGATGACCGAAAAGCATGCAACGTACGCTCGTGGTCCCCGCATCCAGTGCAAGGATGTACTCGGCCATCGGATCATCCGCGGTAGACGTCGTCCAGACTGACCAAAAGGACGTTGACGTTGCCCTTGGCGTACTCGGTCAGGTCGTGGTCGAAGCCTGTGCCTGAGAACAGGACGAACATCTTGTTAGTGCCCTCGATCTTCCTGGAGCGGTCCATGAGCTCGTCCAGATCCTTCCTAGAGAACGGTTCGCCGAGCAACCTGCATCTGGCGGTCATGATCCTCCTCACTTCGTTGGCGTTGACCGATGCCACGAAATCTATGATGGAGTCGCTGCTGTCGTCTTTCTTGCGGAGCTTTCCGATGAACGAGTACTCGTACTTGTGAGTGACGTAGTCCATGCAGACCGACTTGAACCCGCGCTCGACGAAAGCGCTTATGTCGTCCTTGGCCAACTCGAAGGAATCGGCGGGGGACTCGAACTCCACATGATGGGTGTACCTGTAAACGACCTCGTAGAAGAAGCGGATGATGTTGCTGCCGATTGTGTAGACCGCCCTGCGCGACATTCCGGACGAGACCTCCTTCTGAACCAGTCCCTTGTGCTCCATGTCCTCCAGCATCTTGCTGCAGTAGGACGCGCTTATGTCCGCCCTGTCCGCTATGTCCCTTACGTTCTGCACGCCGGACGCCATGGCCGACAGGACCTTGACGCACGCGGAGCTGACCTCCGTCTCTGCCGCGACCAGGCTCTCCACCTCCAGGGAGTAAACGGACATGTGATCGAAGAACTGGTCACGGACGACGTCCTCCGGCTTGCCGACGAAGAGTCTCTGATACGCGGGAGTGCCGCCGACGATGCTGTATGCTGTCAGATGCTCCATCGGGGTGTAGTCCGGATGGAAGCCCTTGCACTCGATGTAAGTCATCGGCTTCAGGTCCAGGGTGTAGTAGAACCTTCCGAAGATGGAGCTGTCGTTGTCGCAGACGATGAGCATCATCTTGGTGCTCGGCAGCTCACGGTTCATGAATGTGCGCAGATACGAGTTGAACTCCGGGAAGTTGTAGACCAGATCCGAGTAGCGGTCGATGATCACGACGACCCTCTTCTTTCCGCAGAGATTCTTGAGCGCCGGGAACAGGTCCATGATGTCATCGAAATGGACATCCCTGCCCGCGAATCTGGAGATGTTGCGGCACATCTCCTCTATGTTGTCGGATTTCAGCCCCGGAACCCCGGTGAGGTATATGTGCTGCTTGTCCGAGCAGAACGTGCGGAGCAACGTGGTCTTCCCCAGGTGACGGCGCCCGCATATGGCGCACGCTACGGGGACCTTCTCATACACGTCTTCCAGGTACTTCAGCTCCTCTGAGCGACCCACGCATCCATCCATAAGTCCGTATCCCATTGGAAGCTAATTAAATAGCGCATCCAGGAACTCGGACCCGGACCGGCGACCGGTCGGTAGGAGCGTCCGGGCATATAGGCGGATGCTTCGTCTCCAGACGAAGTTTCGTCGGTATCTGAATGATACTTGGTCGTCCCTTTATATATCAAAACTTTCCGCAAATCAGGTGTCGGCTCATGAATGATATACTGTTCATGATGGTCGTACCGTTCATCGCGGCATGCCTTCTCCTGGTCACGAAAAACGACAAGGCCAGGACGGTCATAGCCGAGATCGCGGCTGCGATCATCATCCTGTCATCGATCTGGGTAGCGTACAGCTATCTGGGTGAGCCCCAGACTTTCGAGTTCCACAGCGAGACAATCGACCTGCTGATGTTCGCCGCAGAGGTCGTCCTGGGACTCACAATCATCTATCTGGGTATCAAACACAAGAAATACGCGGCATCGGTCCTGGGACTGGTGCAGCTCTGCATGTCCGTCTACTTCGAGTTCGCCCTCAAGGAAGGAATCGGAGTTGAGAACGCCCTGTACATAGACGATCTGTCCATAATCATGGTGCTCATCATCGGAATAATAGGCAGCCTGATCTGCGTCTACGCGGTCGGCTACATGAGGGACTTCCAGGAGCACCACAAGGACGAGAAGGACCGCAGACCGTGGTTCTTCTTCCTGCTGTACACGTTCCTTAGCGCGATGTACGGGATCGTCCTGTCCAACGACCTCGTCTGGATGTTCTTCTTCTGGGAAATCACCACGCTGTGCTCCTTCGCCCTCATCGGCTACACGAGGACGGAGGAGGCCATCAACAACTCGTTCAGGCAGTTGATCATGAATCTGATCGGGGGCATCGCTTTCCTTGCGGCAAACATGGTCCTCGCCTACCAGTACGGGTTCCTGGACATCCAGAGCCTGCTCGCATCCGACTCGGACGCACAGTGGATCCTCGTCGCAGTCATGCTCCTGTGCCTCGCGGGAATCGTCAAGTCCGCTCAGATGCCTTTCCACACATGGCTCCTCGGTGCGATGGTGGCGCCCACGCCGACCTCCGCACTGCTGCACTCGTCCACCATGGTCAAGGCGGGAGTGTTCATGGTTCTGAAGCTCTCCCCTCTGCTGACCGGCAACCTGGCGGGCTACATGACCATGACCGTCGGAGGCCTCACATTCCTCTTGGCATCCATGGCGGCCATTTCACAGTCCAACGCCAAGCGCGTCCTGGCGTACTCCACCATAGCTAACCTCGGACTCATCGTCGCATGCGCCGGAGTGGGGGAGCCGGAGGCCGTCTGGGCAGGAATCATGCTCATGATCTTCCACGCAGTCACGAAGTCCATGATGTTCCTCAGTGTGGGTACCGCGGAGCATCATATCGGAAGCAGGGACATCGAGGACATGGACGGGCTGTTCGTCAGAATGCCCAAGCTCGCGATCGTCATGATGATCGGAATCGCCGGAATGTTCCTCGCCCCCTTCGGAATGCTCATCTCCAAGTGGGCGGCGCTCACGTCCTTCGTTGACAGCGAGTACATCGTCCTGATAGCGTGCATCGTGTTCGGCAGCGCCGTGACCTCGTTCTACTGGACCAAGTGGCTCGGAAAGCTCGCCTGCGTAGTGTCCGATGCCGGTAACTGCGAGGAGACGGTCCACAAACAGGAGTGGTTCGCCCTCGGATGCCTCGGTGTCCTGACGATCGCCCTCTGCCTGCTGTATCCCGTCGTCTCCTCGGAGACCATCATCCCGTGGCTCACAGACACGTTCCACTCCTCCGGAGAGGAGCTCATCCCGCTCCTGGAGTCCAACAACATGTACATCGTGATCATGATGGCCATCGTGCTCATCCTGCTCCCACTGCCGTTCTTCGGAAGGACGAAGAAGAGGGTCGTGCCCAACTACATGGCCGGAGTCGGGATAGACGACCAATCGTACGTCGGCTCGATGGGCGCCACAGTCAACGTCACCCTCAGGAACTGGTACATGAACGCCTGGTTCGGCGAGGACCGCATCCGGAAAATCGGAGAGGCCGTCACCGCGGTCGTCATCGTGGCTCTGATCGTCGCCGCCGTCGCGGGGGTGAGCATATGAGCGAATGGATATGGATAGCGATGTGCATCCTTTTTGTAGTCGTGGGTCCCCTCGTCGGATGCGTCCTTGCAGGAATCGACAGGAAGATCTCAGCGAGGATGCAGAACCGTGTCGGTCCTCCCCTGCTCCAGCCGCTCTACGACGTGAAGAAGTTCATGGCCAAGGAGCAGATCACCCCCAACAAGGTGCAGGACTTCTACGTCATGGTCTTCCTGCTGTTCACGATCGTCACGGGGGCCATATTCTTCGCGGGCATGGACCTGCTGCTGGTCATATTCAGCCTTACGCTCGCCGAGACGTTCCTGGTCCTGGCCGCCTACTCGTCCGGGTCGGTGTACTCGCAGATCGGAGCCCAGAGGGAGCTGTACGTCGCGATGGCCTTCGAACCGATCATCCTGATCATGGCCATCTGCTACTACATGCACACTGGGAGCTTCAGCGTGTCGGACATAGTCGAGAACGGCTCCATGTCTGTGGTCCCGCTGCTGGGTGTGTTCATCGCGTTCATTTTCGGACTGACGATGAAGCTCAGGAAGTCCCCGTTCGACCTCAGCCTCTCCCATCACGCCCATCAGGACATCGTCAGAGGCATGGCGACGGAGTTCTCCGGAAGGACCTATGCATCCCTGGAGGTCGCACACTGGTACGAGTCCGTGATGCTCCTCGGAATGGTCGCCCTGTTCTTCGCGGACGGGACCTGGGTCGGAGCGGTCGTCGGAATAGTCGTCGCCCTGCTTGCATGGGTGCTCGAGATATGGATCGACAACGGATTCGCCAGGATGACGTGGCAGACCGCCCTCAAGAGCGGCTGGATAGTCGGACTGGTACTCGGAGTGGGCAACGTTGCCGTGCTCCTGCTGATATGAGGTGATGACAATGTCAGGAACCACAAAATCACCATGGATAATGCATTACGATGCCTCGAGCTGCAATGGATGCGACATCGAGGTGCTCGCCTGCCTCACCCCCGTCTACGACGTGGAGAGGTTCGGCGTGATCAACACCGGCGACCCCAAACAGGCAGACATATTCCTGATCACAGGGGCGGTCAACGACCAGAACAAGGAGGTCGTGAAACAGCTCTACGACCAGATGCCCGAACCGAAGGTCGTAGTCGCCGTGGGCGTTTGCGCCTGCTCCGGCGGGGTCTTCAAGGACTGCTACAACATCCTCGGGGGTGTCGACAAGGTCATCCCCGTGGATGTCTACGTTCCGGGATGCGCCGCCAGGCCCGAATCCATAATCGACGGCGTCGTGAAAGGACTGGACATCCTCGAGAAGAAACGCCTTAAGCTCCGTGAGGGAGGAGGGAAGAGATGACCGAAGAGATCAAACAGACGTTCGAGACGGTCTCGCCCGAGGACATCCCGGGGACCGCCGAGAAACTGAAGGCTGAGGGGTACAGGCTCATACAGCTCTGCGGCGTGACCAAGGAGGGCCACACAGAGATCCTCTACAGCTTCGACAAGGACTTCGCCATCAGGAACCTGAAGGTGGATGTCCCGTTCAACCAGAGGGTCGGCAGCATCACACCCTGGTACTGGGCGGCGTTCGTGTACGAGAACGAGGTCCATGACCTGTTCGGCGTAGAGTTCACAGACAGCAAGCTGGACTACAAGGGCAACTTCTTCCGCATGAGCAAGAAGACCCCGTGGAAAGGGCCCGAGGCCGCACCGAAGGAGGGGGCATGATGGGAAAGAGAACTATCGTCCCGTTCGGCCCGCAGCACCCGGCGCTTCCGGAGCCGGTCCATCTGGACCTGGAACTGGAGGACGAGACGGTCCTGCGTGCCATCCCTTCCATCGGGTACGTACACCGCGGACTCGAGAAGCTCGCCGAGAAGAGGGACTACAACGACATGATCTACGTCATGGAGAGGGTCTGCGGGATCTGCAGCTTCGGTCACGGCTGGGGCTACGCGGGCGCTGTGGAGGGCCTCATGGGCGTCCAGATCCCGGACAGGGCGGAATGCCTGAGGATCATGTTCCACGAACTGTCCAGGGTGCACAGCCACCTGCTGTGGCTGGGGCTCTTGGCCGACGGACTCGGATTCGACAGCCTGTTCATGCACTGCTGGAGGATCAGGGAGAAGGTCCTGGACGTGTTCGAGGCCATAACCGGCGGAAGGGTCATCATGTCGTTCTGCAAGGTCGGCGGTGTAAGGAAGGACCTCACCCCCGAGATGCTCAAGATGGTCAAGGACACCTGCGACATGATCGAGGAGGAGATGAGGAAGACCGCTCTGGTATTCATGAAAGACTCCTCTGTGCGGAACAGGCTGTGCGGGACTGGCGTCCTGACCAAGGAGGATGTCATCGACCTGAGCGCTGTCGGTCCGGTCGCCAGGGGCTCCGGCGTCAACAACGACGTCAGGAGCACCAGCACGATGTACAGGGACCTGGGATTCTCCCCAATCCTCTACGACGAGGGCGACTGCTGGTCCAGATGCATGGTCAGGGTAGACGAGATCATGCAGTCCCTGGACATCATCAGGAACGCTGTGAAGAACCTGCCCGACGGGGAGGTCTCCGTACCGGTGAAGGGAAACGCGCCTGTCGGAGACTACGTATTCCGCGTGGAGCAGCCCCGTGGTGAGGGATTCTACTACGTCCAGGGCAACGGATCGAAGTACCTAAGCCGCGCAAGGGTCAGGACGCCTACGAACATCAACATCCCCGCCATGACGAAGATGCTGCAGGGGTGCAACCTGCAGGACGTCTCGATGCTGGTCATCACCATCGACCCCTGCATCAGCTGCACGGAGCGCTGATACCATGGCAGTGATGAAGTTTGGTGGCAGGCTGGTTCACAACCTGTTCTCTAAACCCGCGACCAAAATGTACCCCGCCGTACCCCGGGAATATCCGGAGAGGAGCAGGGGGCACATCGAGTTCGACTCGTCCAACTGCATCATGTGCAACATCTGCGGGAAGAAGTGCCC
>CALUNK010000053.1 GCA_944321985.1 Candidatus Methanomethylophilaceae archaeon | reverse complement strand
GATCCACTACGAGAAGCCCATGGACATGGAGTGGTGCGTCGAGGACGACAAGGCCTACATCGTACAGGCCAGGCCGATCACCGCCACCGGCAACTCCGCCACGAACGAGTCGGTCGGCACTGCGGCCAACAGCGAGGACGTCATCGCCTCCGGACTCGGCGCCAGCCCCGGGCTCGCCACGGGAAAGGTCATCATCTACGACACCTCCATGAGCCTCGACGCCGTCAAGGAGGGCGACGTCCTGGTCACCCAGATGACGATGCCCGACATGGTCCCGGCCATGAGCAGGGCTGCCGCGATCGTCACCGACGAGGGAGGCATGACCTGCCACGCCGCCATCATCTCGAGAGAGCTCGGGACCCCCTGCGTCGTCGGAACCGGGAACGCCACCGAGATCCTGAAGGACGGCATGGACGTCACGGTCGACGGAACCACCGGTACCGTCTACAAGGGCATCCTCAAGAAGGCGTCCCCGGACGAGGGCGGATCCCAGGCCGCCACGCCCGTGGCGGTCGCCGAGTACGTCCCCATCACCGGCACGAAGGTCATGGTCAACATGTCCATGCCCGCCAAGGCCGAGGAGATTGCCAAGCTCCAGTGCGACGGAGTCGGGCTGATGCGCAGCGAGTTCCTCTTCACCAACTACATCGGCGAGCACCCCTGCGCCGTCATCGAGGAGGGAAGGAGCGAGGAGCTCATCGACAAGCTCGCCGAGGGAATAGCCAAGGTCTGCAGGGCATTCTACCCCAGGCCGATCACCCTCAGGACCTCCGACTTCAAGACCAACGAGTACCGCGACATGAAGGGCGGGGCCGACTACGAGCCCAACGAGGACAACCCCATGATCGGATGGAGGGGATGCTCCAGGTACGTCTCCGACAGCTACCGCGAGGCGTTCATGTGCGAGCTGAAGGCCATCAAGAAGGTCAGGGACGAGATGGGCCTCAAGAACCTCAACATGATGCTCCCGTTCGTCAGGACCATCGAGGAGGTCGAGGACATCACGGACATGATGAGGTCCGTCGGCCTCAGGCGCGGCAAGGACTTCAAGCTCTACTTCATGGCGGAGATCCCCGTGAACATCTTCATGGCCGACAAGTTCTGCGAGTACTGCGACTGGTTCTCCATCGGGTCCAACGACCTGACGCAACTGGTCATGGGAAGCGACAGGGACTCGGACATCCTCGGACACATGGGCTACTTCGACGAGAGGAACGAGGGGGTCAAGAGGGCAATCGCGCAGCTCATCAAGGTCGCCCACGAGCACGGAAAGCACGTGAGCATCTGCGGACAGGGACCCTCGGTCTACCCCGAGTTCACGGAGTTCCTGGTCGAGCAGGGAATCGACTGCATCTCCCTGAACCCCGACACCTTCGCCAAGACCAAGAGGATCATCGCCTCCGCCGAGCAGAGGGTTCTCCTCAGGGACCTCAGGAACCTGAGGGCGAAGTTCCTCGAGTGAGTCACTTTCCCGCGGGCCCTCCTTGAGGGCCCGGCAAACGCCTTCCCCTCTTTCTGCCCTCCCGTCCGCATCCGCGGATACCGGTTTCGGCCTTTTTGAATTGATAAGTTAAGAAAAAGGATGGTCGGACGGGATGTCCGTCCGACCGACGGCCCGGGAGCCGCCAGCATCTTGCTTATACGGGGAGCGCTTCGGAGTCTCGTTCCGGGTCAGGGTAACCATGGGGGAATACAGGCAGGCCGTGTCCAGGGCGTTCCCGTACACCATTCCGGTGATGGCAGGATACCTCTTCATAGGCGCAGCCTTCGGCGTCATGTTCGCTGACCAGGGATACAACGTCCTCTGGGCCGTGCTGATGAGCGTGGTCGTGTACGCCGGGTCCGGCCAGTACCTCGCCACCAACTTCTTCGTCCCGGGGGTGTCGATCCTGCAGGCAGTGTTCCTGACGCTGATGGTTAACATAAGGCACGTCTTCTACGGCCTCTCCCTCGTCGACAGGTACAACCGCTTCGGCAAAAAGCGCTGGTACCTCATATTCGGCATGACGGATGAGACGTATTCGCTCATCTGCACCACCGACGTACCGGACGACGTGGACGAGGAGAAGTTCCTGATCTCCATCACGCTTCTGAACCAGCTCTACTGGATCATCGGAACCGCGGTGGGGTCCATCGCCGCCACGGCGATAGCCTTCGACTCCACCGGGATCGAGTTCGCCATGACGGCCCTGTTCATCGTAATGTTCATGGAGCTGTGGTACAGGCGCTCCAACCGTCCCGCCGAGCTGATCGGAATGGTCTCCGCCACGCTGTGCCTCGCCCTGTTCGGAGCGGAGAACTTCGTGCTGCCCACCATGGTGCTGATGGTTGCCGTCATACTGCTGGGCAAGAAGAAACTTAACAGAAAGGAGGCTGGAGAGGGTGCTTGACGTAGTTTCGTCGCTGGTGATGGTCGCCGCCGTCGCGATCGCGACCTTCTCCACACGTGCGGCGTCGTTCCTGGTGTTCCCCAAGGACAAGGAGGTCCCGCCCACCGTGAAGTACATCGGGGCGGTCCTGCCGCCGGCGGTCATAGGAATGCTCGTGGTTTACTGCCTCAAGAGCACACAGGTACTCGAGTACCCCTACGGCGCCCCGGAGCTCATAGCCTGCCTCGTCGTGATAGGTCTCCACGCGTGGAGGAGGAACGTCCTGCTCAGCGTGGGGGTCGGCACCGTGCTCTACATGGTGCTGGTGCAGGCAGTGTTCGTCTGATCCCGTCGGGATGGGGCGGGGGGTCAGTTCCCCATGTCGGACTTCTCGTTGTCGATGAGGCGCTGGTTGATCGCCGAGGCCTCCTCGCTTGGGAGGAGCATCGTCGTGATCTCCATGAAGGGATGCTTGGAGCCCTCGATGATGCTCACGTCGTCGAGACTCCTGAGCCCCCAGCGCTCCGCGGTCTTCTCGAGACCGAACTTGACGTCGAGGTCGTTGGGGACGAGGACGATCGCCTTGAACGTCTTCATGCCGAGCCTCTTCGCCGCCATGATCCTGTGGTGTCCGTCCACCAGGAGGTAGCCGTTCCTCCTCTCGACCACGATCAGGGGCTCGTTGAGGCCCCTCTTCAGCTCGTACTGGCGGCCTACGAGCTCGTCCATGTAGACCTCCTTCTGGGTCGGTATGATCTCGTCCACCTTGATCTCGCTGTTGACGACCTTCATCCTGACGCCGTTCTGCTGCTCCAGGAAGTTCTTGACGGACATCACCTTGCCGGGACGGGACTTCTCGATCTGGGATCTCACGATGTCGATGTTGGAGATGATCCCGACCAGCTTCTTGTCCTCGTCGACGACGGGCAGGTTCCTGAGCCCGTACCTGAAAAGTATGCGCGTGGCGTCGTCGACGGACATGGATGGGATGGCGCAGAGCGTCCCGCGCTTCATGACCGTGCGTATCTTGGCCTCGGGCTTGTCCACATGGCGCAGGAGCTCCTTGGCGGTGACGAATCCCAGCAGATACCCCTTCTCTACGATGGGGAACCCGTGGAAGTTGGAGTTGATGATCTCCTGTCTGACCTGCTCGACCGTCATGTCCGGACTGACCGTGTGTACGTTCCGGACCATGTACTCACCGACTGTAGCTTCTGGCATCTGAAGCCCGAATCGTGTACCGGACATAAATGTTCATGGTTGGGATGCTCTGAAACGCCACAAACGGCCGCGGTCCTCCTCGGACGCGTAGGAGATGCCTATGCGCGGATGGGCCCCGTACCTAGGACGGAACCCGTCGTCCTCGAGCCACAGGTGGCCCTGGGGCGACATCGGGGAGCCGTACATCGACAGGTCCAGGGAAAGCGCCCTGCCCGTCCTCCCGGGGCCGTCGTGGCCCTCGACCCCTCTGATGAGGACCCCCTCGGGATGCCCCTCGGGGCCAGTCACCACCGTCAGGAGGTTGTACATGTGGCACCTGTGAACGTATGCCAGCCCTCCGGGCGAATACATGATCCTTGCCCTCCCGGTGGAGCAGCGGTGGGCATGGCAGGCTGTGTCCTCCTCCCCGAAGTACGTCTCAGTCTCGGTTATCCTGAACCTGCCCACCGTCCCGTCGTCGAACCTGCGGCAGAGGAGCTTGCCCAGCATGTCCGGGGCGAGGTCGACCGCGCTGGAGAGGTAGTACCCCCTCCCGAGCACGAGGGGCGCCGGGCATTGCGGTTCGCCCCCTGGGGACGGGCCGTTGCGGTGTGGACTCGATTCCGGACTCAGATGGAAGACCCCCGGAGAAGGATGGCCCCGGGGGTATATCTTCGATGCGCCCGGGCTTAACGCTCCGAAATTATATGGCCGACCGCCAAACAGTTTAAGGCTTGCCTTGATACCCCTTCAACAGGTAATAGTATGGCAGGACCACTTCTTACAGAGGAAACGATCCAGGAGGAGACCAAACTCCAGGACACCCTGAGCCAGATCAAGCACATCGTCATCGTGATGAGTGGAAAGGGAGGAGTCGGTAAGAGCACCGTGTCCTCCAACCTGGCGGCTATGCTCTCCATGCAGGGCTACCAGACCGGGATCATGGACGTCGACATCACCGGACCCAACATCCCCAAGATGTTCGGAGTCGAGGACGAGAAGCTCCACGTCATCGACGAGAAACTCATCCCCGTCACGGTCCCCCCGTCAATGAAGCTCATATCCATGGCGTTCCTGCTCCCCGACAAGGACTCGCCGGTCATGTGGCGCGGGCCCGTGAAGATGGGCGCGATCAAGCAGTTCATCGAGGACGTGAACTGGGGATACCTCGACTACCTGGTGGTCGACATGCCCCCGGGAACCGGTGACGAGGCCCTGTCCATCGTCCAGCTCATGCCCAAGGCCGACGGGATGATCATCGTCACGACCCCCCAGGACGTTGCCCTGCTGGACAGCAGGAAGTCCCTGAGGTTCGGCGCGGAGACCCACATCCCCATCATCGGGATCATCGAGAACATGAGCGGGTTCGTCTGCCCCCACTGCGGAGAGGTCACCAACATCTTCAAGACCGGCGGAGGGGAGGCGGCTGCCAGGGAGCTCAACGTGCAGTTCCTCGGAAGGGTCCCGATCGAGCCCGGGGTCGTCGACGCCGGGGACAGCGGTATGCCCGTAGTCCTGAAGTACCCGGAGTCCGCGTCCGCGAAGGCGTTCGAGTCCATCGTCGACAAGGTCATCAAGACAGTGAACTGAGATGAAGATCATCGTCATCTCCGAGGGGGAGTCCCTGGACTCCTACGTGGCCGACGACTTCGGCCACGCCCCCTACTTCCTTCTCGTGGACTCAGACACGCTGGACTACCATGTCATCGTGAACGAGTACGCCGACTCGCCGGAAGGTGCCGGCTTCGCGGTCGCCAAGGCCATCGTCGGCCTCGGGGACGTGGACGCCGTGATCACCGGCGGGATCGGGATGCACGGCATCAAGATCCTCCAGGACGGGGGCATAGACGTGTCCTACGACGAGGAGGGCACGGTGGAGCAGTGCGTCACCGACTACGTCAGGCGCGTGCAGAGAAGGAAGAGCTTTGAGAGACAGTGAGGCCCTTGCGCCTCCGCCCGTCCGCCGGTCCCTCGGCGGGCGGACGTTACAACCTTTTAGTGTAGCCGGGACCTCAGACCCCCGGTACGGGGGTCCGGATGGGCTCAGACGCCCCGCTTGTCCCCCCAGATGATCTTGTGGAGCTGCGGGAGGACCCTTATGTCGAGGTGCTCGTCAAGGACCCTCTGAACAAGCCACTCCAGCCTGTCCGTGCCGCCGACGGGCCCGAATATCACCGGGCATGCGATGCTGTGAGACCTCACGAAGTCCACGGCGAAGTCCAGATCCTCCTGGTCCTTTATCACGAACTTCAGCTGGTCCTTGCCCGACAGGCATCCGAGGTTCGACATCAGCATCCTGTCGGTCATCCCCGACGAGGGGCACTTGATGTCCATGCTTATCATGACGAGGGGATGCCTCGGAACGTTCGACAGGTCGACGGAGCCGTTGGTCTCGAGGACGACCTGGATCCCTCCGGATACGAGGCGGCCGATCAGCTCCGGCGCGTCCGGCTGGAGCATGGGCTCGCCTCCGGTGAGACAGACGCGGAAGCAGTCCCCGACCTCGTCCATGATCTCGTCCACGGTCATTTCCGTGCCGCCCCTGAAGGAGTAGCCCGTGTCGCACCAGGAGCAGCGGAGGTTGCACCCCACCGCCCTGACGAAGACCGTGGGGGCGCCCATGGTCAGGCCCTCCCCCTGGATGGAGTTGAAGATCTCGCAGACCCTCATAGGAGGTTCTCACCGTGCTCGTACTCGATCTCGTCCCTGAACCCGGCCTCCCTGAAGCCCTGGAGCCTCAGACGGCAGGAGTCGCAGTGGCCGCAGGCCTTCTCCCCGCCGTTGTAGCAGGACCATGTGAGGTGCAGGGGGGCACCGAGCCTCTTGCCGCGCCTGACGATGTCCGCCTTGGAGTCGTGGAGGATGGGGGTGACGACCTGGATCGGATGCCCCTCCACACCCGCCTTGGTGCCGACGGCAAGCATCGCCTGGAAGGCCTCGTAGAATGCGGGCGTGCAGTCGGGGTATCCGGAGAAGTCGACGGCGTTCGCCCCGATGTAGATCCTGTCGGCATCGACGGACTCGCAGAGTCCGGCCGCGATGCTCAGGAAGACGATGTTCCTGGCAGGGACGTAGGTGATCGGGATCTGGGCGTCCATCCTCCCCTCGCGGTCCATGGGGACGTCGATGTCCTTCCTGGTCAGCGCGGACCTGAAGGAGCTCAGGTCCAGGTCTATGACCACATGGTCCACGTTGTAGAAGTCGCAGACGTTCTGCGCCGAGGTCAGCTCCTTCGTGTGCCTCTGCCCGTATCTGAAACTGATCGCGGTGACATCGCACCCGTCGGCAATCGCCTGAGCCAGGCATGTGGTGGAATCCAGGCCTCCGGAGAGGAGGACCACCGCCTTCGGCATCAGAGCACCTCCGTGTACCATGCCGTCTGCCCGCGCTCCTCGTCGAGGCCGACAGAGACCGACCTGACGTTGTCCGGGAAGTCGATCTCCCCGACCATCCTGAGGGTCATCATCTTCGCCATCTCCTCGGCGGTCGTGTTGGGGACGTCCAGCAGCGTGACGTCCATCCTCGGGAAAACGTACCTCTTCCCGCAGGACACTGCCTCGACCGACTCCTCGTTGACGTCCAGCCTGACGTCCTTGGAGAGCGTGGGCAGCAGGGTCTTGTGATCCAGCTCCTCGATGATCTCCTTGAGCTTCTTCTTCAGGACCACGAAGTCCATGATCATGCCGTCCTCACCGATGTCGCCCTCAAGCCTGAGCCTCACGATGTAGGAGTGGCCGTGAAGTCTGGAGCACTTCTCGTGCCTGGGTATGAAATGGCATGCAGAGAACCTGATGCCCGCGTAACCGCCGTCTATCTCTAGAAACATTCTCATTCCTCCGAAAGTCTCATGGCCAGGGCGATAGAGTCCCTGTAATCAGTTTTGGCACGGGAGGTGTCGATGAAGACCCTGTCCGCGTTGACGACCGGTGCGCCCAGGGCCTTCGCCCCGCCCACCAGGTGCATCGTCCTGAATATGATGTTGCCCGTTATCCCCTCGGGCGCGATTATGATGTCGGCCTCCTTCACGGCGTCCTCTATCAGGATCTGCGAGTGGTACGCGTCGTAGCCGTCCGAAACCAGGTGCTTCGCGATCGCTCTGGCGCTCTCGATGGACCTGTCCACCACCTTGCACCTGCCGACGTCCTCGCACCTCCCTCCGGACATGACCGCTATCCTGTCGCCCATCCCGACCTTGCGGGCCAGCTCCGCGGACCTCGCCGCGAGGTCGTACCTCTGCTCGTCGGTCCATCCCTCGTCTATGCCCACCGGGGAGAGTATGATGAGCTTTCCGCCCTGAGGCTCCAGGAACGCGACCCTCTCTAGCCCCTTCAGGCCGAGGCCCTTCTTCAGTATGGGCAGGAGCATCGACGAGGACATGTCCCCGCGGACTGCAGCGTCGATCTTGCCAGAGACCAGGTCCGAGACGAGCTCGTTTGGGTCGTCGTAGATACGGATGTCGCGGCCCTCCATCGCGAGAACGCTCCTCTCGACGTTTCCCGCATCGGATCCGCGACCTATGCCCACCCTGACGTCGGGCAGGTCACCGCTCAGAAGGGTTTTGGAAGTGAACATCTGGCCTCACATATCCTTTTGATTATTATTTTTGGCGTGGGCGACCCTGACGATCTCCTCGCCGGAGAGCTTGCTCTTGGGCCCCGCCGGGGTCACGACCCTGCCGAAGACCATCTGGGCGATGAGCCTGTACCCCTCCGGGATGCCGAACTCGTCCGCCACCCTGGAGTCTATGATGGGGTTGTAGTGCTGTATGTTCGCACCGAGGCCCATGTCGCGGATGGCGACCCAGGAGGCGAACTGCATCATGGCGTTGCCGTGCTCTGCCCACTGGGGGAACAGCGCCCTGTAGCTGGGGTACTTCTCCATGAGCTCCTCCGTCCTGGAATCGATCTCGTAGAACAGGATGGTACCCGCGGCGGCGGAGAACCCCGCCAGCTTCTCCTGGGTTCTCTTGAACCTCTCCGGGTCCCCTGACCTGTCCCTGAGGACGTCCTCCACGATGCCCCAGAACCTCCTGTGGTCCTCCCCCGCCAGCACGAACATCCTCGCCGACTGGACGTTGTAGGAGGAGGGCACCTTTCCCGCGATCCCCCTGAGTACGGACACGACCTCGTCGACGTCCACCCCCTTGGCATCGAGCAGGTACTCCGAACGTCTCGCCGAGACGGCTTCTCTGAACTCCATATCCCGACCTACACGCGCGCGCATATAAAAGGTTAGAGAAAAGAAGCGATTGCTTCACGGGCGGATCTGGTCGAATAGGTACTGGCCCCACTCCCTCTTCCCGAGGGCGATCTCCAACTCCGGAGGTGTGAGCATGGGCTTCGGGTACCTCGCCGCGTCGTCCATCGCTATGCGGGGGCAGGCCGTGTTCACGTAGGCGTCCACCTGGTACGACATGAGCGCGGTGGAGCTGACCTCCTCGATGACCACCCTGTACGCCGTCCTGCCGTGGTCCCTGATCATGGCGACCATCCTGTCCGCCAGTTCGGAGCGGTTCTGCCCCACCTTGCTGCACACGATGACCAGGAAGCTCCTCGCATCCCTCGCCCCCTGGATGGCGGCGAAGCGCCTGCGGAGGATCCTGTCCCTGACCGGCGCCATGTCCTTGACCTCCCCCGTGACGGGGTTCAGGACGAGGACCTGCTTCTCCATGCCGAAGGCGGCCGCGAGGGGGTGGAAGTCCCCCTCCCCGATGAACAGGAAGGCGTCGACATCGGCGTCGACCGCCTCGGCTGCGCTGCAGTTGCAGCCGAGGACTTGCCCCGGATGGCATATCCTGTCGTCCCCGTCGCCCACCAGGACGGTCCTCCCTGATGATTCCAGGATGCCCTTCACCTTGGGGATCAGACCCAGGTACTGCACCGTGGCCAGGAGCCCGACCCTCCGGGGGAGCCCCCCGAGGGAGTCCAGCACGGATTCGTCGACGTCGGCGTCGGAGCGAGACTCGATGTAGAGCACGTTCGGGTCGTCCCCCTGGGACGGTATCGGGGAGTGGCCGAAGTGGATGAGCGCGTCGGCCCAGCCGTGATAGTCGAAGAGGTCGCAGGCGCCGTAGCACGGACGTCCCACGATGACCGGGATGGCACCGGTCTCCCTCTCGATGAATTCAGAAATCTCGGGGGCCCGGATCTTCAGGCCCTCAGGCATCTGGAGCGCGACGGAGGCGAAGCCCCCGTCGCTTATCCAGCGTGATATGGTTTCCAGTTCGAAATCGAACATTTACAGGATGAGTTCCTGTCCCTTCTCGACATCGATGTAGCAGGGGGAGGGGAACTTCATGGAGGCCCTCCAGAGGGCGTCCTTGGCGATGACCGCCTTCTCGGCGGGGACGCGGACGGTCAGGATCGCCTGGTTGCGCTCGAGCCTGGCGGCGGTTCCGACGGTCTTTCCGAATCCCTGGCGCATTCCGCTCGAGACACGGTCCGCTCCTGCGCCGGTGGCCAGCTTGTTCTCCCTCAGGACGACGTGGGGGTAGGCCCTCACGGTCATGTGGTAGTTGGCGACACCGATCTGCCCGTTCAGGACCTTGTTGGCGGCGATACGGCCGGCCTCGATAGAGGTGTGCCTGATCTGGACACGGTTCTTCACCCTGAGG
>CALUNK010000052.1 GCA_944321985.1 Candidatus Methanomethylophilaceae archaeon | reverse complement strand
GCATCGGGTAACGGGAGGGGCCTGAGCCCCTCCATGGAGAATGAATTGCGGGGGGGGGGGTGGACCCCCGCGGTTTTCACGGTTTCAGTAGGAGACGCCCTGCCAGAGCATGGCGTTGGCGACCTTCTCGAATCCGGCGATGTTGGCACCTGCGACGAGGTTGCCCTCCATACCGTACCTCTTGGCGGCCTCGGCGGCCTCCTTGTAGATTGTCGCCATGATTCCCTTCAGCTTGGCGTCGACCTCCTCGAAGGACCAGGACAGCCTGGCGCTGTTCTGACACATCTCGAGGGCGGAGGTCGCCACACCGCCAGCGTTGGCGGCCTTGGCGGGTCCGAACAGGACTCCGGCCTTCTGGAAGGCGGCGATCGCCTCGGGGGTGCTGGGCATGTTGGCTCCTTCGGCGACGGCGTAGCATCCGTTGGCGATGAGGGCCTTGGCGGCCTCCTCGTTGAGCTCGTTCTGGGTGGCGCAGGGGAGAGCGATGTCGCAGGGGATGGTCCAGACGCCCTTGCCCTCGTGGTACTGCGCGGAAGGCCTGCGGGCGGCGTACTCCGTGAGCCTCTGCCTCTTGACCTCCTTGACGTCCTTGAGCAGTGCGAGATCGATTCCCTCGGGATCGTAGATGTATCCGTTGGAATCGGAGACGGAGACGACCTTAGCACCAAGCTCGGTAGCCTTCTGGGTGGCGTAGATGGCGACGTTTCCGGCACCGGAGATGACGACGGTGGCGCCCTTGAAGGACTTGCCGTTGGCCTTCAGCATCTCGTCGGTGAAGTAGCAAAGCCCGTATCCGGTAGCCTCGGTCCTGGCGAGAGATCCGCCGGATCCGATGGCCTTTCCGGTGAGGACTCCGGTGAACTCGTTCCTCATCCTCTTGTACTGGCCGTACATGAATCCGATCTCCCTTCCCCCTACTCCGATGTCTCCGGCGGGGACGTCGGTATCGGGTCCGATGTGCCTCTGGAGCTCGGTCATGAAGGACTGGCAGAAGCGCATAATCTCGTTGTCGGACTTGCCCTTGGGGTCGAAGTCCGCACCTCCCTTTCCTCCTCCGATGGGGAGGGTGGTCAGGCTGTTCTTGAATATCTGCTCGAATCCGAGGAACTTAAGGATGGAGAGGTTGACGGAGGGGTGGAACCTGAGTCCGCCCTTATAGGGTCCGATGGCGGAATTGAACTGGACACGGTATCCGCGGTTGACCTGGACCTTGCCGTTGTCGTCGACCCAGGGAACACGGAACATGACGACCCTCTCGGGCTCGACGAGCCTCTCGATGATTCCCGCCTTCTCGAGCTCGGGCCTCGCCTCCACCACAGGCTGGAGGGACTCGAGAACCTCCTCCACTGCCTGGAGGAACTCGGGCTGGTCGGCGTTGCGCTGCTTGAGGCCGTCGAAGACGGTCTTCAGATACTCGTTTGTGATTGCCATTCGATATCACCTTGGTGGCGGGATTCCCGCCATCTGAGTGATTTGACAATGCACATCCTATATTAAATATAATCGCTATAAAGAGTATTGATTTCTGTTCATATGTTTTGAATTAAACCAATTTCTTCTTGATATATCTACAAATTTCAATATTACAAAGACATTCAATCAGTTATACGAAATGATGTGCGATAGACATATGTCTAATGCATCAGCCTGGATATGACCGTTTGTTCTTCACGGATATGACACACGGTCTCCGACGAGGGACTGCTTCGGCCATGACATCTGACCCTGCAGAATCGGACCTCATCGGACATGCTCCCAGAACCAGGATTTGGCGATGCCGAGGCGTACCGACCGTCCGCGATGCGTCCACATAATGTCGTGTTTCTTCGACAATGTCGATGGGGATGGAAAAGGTGCGAGATCCCGCCGACGTCGATATGCATGTTTCCGACGCACGGCTGACCGCGACCTCGCGGGGTTGAAGGGGGTTGAGGCGGGGAAGACCCCGCCCATGTGAAGGTCCGATTGATCGGGACAGGTCCGGCTATGCGGTCAGACCAGCCCGTGGAAATCCTTCATGCTCCTGACATCGAGCTTCTGGCTGCGGGCGACCTTGATGGATCCGACCGCGATCTCCGCTCCCTGTACGGTGGTCATGAAAGGAATCTCAAGCTCGACGGCCAGCCTGCGCATGGTGTATCCGTCGCGCACGGCCCCGGACTTCTGAGAGGGCGTGTTGATGATCAGGTTGATCTTGCCGTCCCTCATGAGCCCGATGGCGTTGGGGTTCTGACGCTCGTCCAGCCTGAAGACCGATGTGGTCTCGACGCCATGCTCCCTCAGGTAAGTTGACGTCCCCTTGGTAGCGTAGATGGTGAATCCCATCTCCTTCAGCTGCCTGGCGGGCTCCACGATCCTGGGCTTGTCCTGATCGTTGACGGTGATGTACACGCCGCCCTCGGTGGGGAGCTTGTTGCCCGCGGCGATTAGCGCCTTGTAGCACGCGGTGTGGAAGTCCTCGTCTATGCCCATCACCTCTCCAGTGGACTTCATCTCCGGTGTGAGGATGGAGTCGACCCCGGGCAGCTTCAGGAACGGGAACACAGACGCCTTGACAGCATAGTGGTCGATCGGCCTGTATCCCTTGAGACCGAAGTCCTTCAAGGTCTTGCCCAGCATGATCTTGGTACCGATCTTGGCGAGGGGGATTCCAGTTGCCTTGGAGATGAACGGCACGGTCCTAGACGCCCTGGGGTTGGCCTCGATCATGTAGACCTGGCCGTCCTTGACCGCCAGCTGGAGGTTCATGAGTCCGTGGATCTGTAGGGCGAGGGCGACCCTCTCCGTTATATCGACGATCTCGTCGATGGTCTCCTGCTTGAGCGTGAAGGGAGGGAGCACCATTGTGGCGTCCCCGGAGTGACATCCGGCGTATTCCACGTGCTCCATGATGCCGCCGATGTAAACGTCCTTGCCGTCGCAGACGCAATCCACATCGATCTCTATGGCCTCGGTGAGGTACTTGTCGATGAGGATCGGATGGTTCCTGGACACCTTCACTGCGGTGTCCACGTAGGTCTTCAGCTCCTCGGTGGAGTAAACGATCTCCATCGCCCTGCCTCCGAGGACGTAAGACGGCCTCACGAGCACGGGGTATCCGATGTCCTCGGCGATTGCCTTGGCCTCCTCGAAGGAGTACCCAGTTCCGGAACGTGGCTGCTTGATCTTCAGCTCGTCCATGAGCTTGGAGAACCTGCGCCTGTCCTCGGCGACATCCATCTCGTCGGGACTGGTTCCGAGAACCCTGGTCTTGGTGCCCTTCGTTGCGGCCTCGATGTCCATCGCCAAGTTGACGGATGTCTGCCCCCCGTACTGGCAGATCACGCTGTCTGCCTGCTCGGCGTCGATGACGTTCAGCACGTCCTCGAGGGTCAGGGGCTCGAAGTACAGCCTGTCGGAGATATCGTAGTCGGTGGACACGGTCTCCGGATTGTTGTTGATGATGATGGCGTCGACGCCCTCCTCCTGAAGGGCCATGACTCCGTGGACGCAGCAGTAGTCGAACTCGATTCCCTGACCGATCCTGATGGGGCCGCCTCCGACGATGACGACCTTCTTCCTGCCGTCGTCACCGCGGTACTCGGTGGACCTGCCGTATGTGGAGTAGAAGTAGGGGGTGCCCGCCTCGAACTCGGCGGCGCAGGTGTCCACCATCTTGTAGACGGGGACGATGCCGTTCTTCTTCCTCTCGGCACGAATCTCCAGGGGCTTGGATCCAGTGAGTTCGGCGATGGTCTCGTCGGAGAATCCCATCTCCTTTGCCTCCCTCAGAATATCGGTGGTGAGCCCGGCCTTGATCCTGTTCTCCATGTCGATGATGTTGCTGAGCTTCTTGACAAAGAAGATGTCCCATTTGGCGAGGTCGGCGACCTCCTCCTCGGACCATCCCCTCCTGAGCGCCTCCGCCATGACAAAGATGCGCTTGTCCGTGGCGTCTACGAGCTCCTCCCTGATCTGCTCGTCCGTGACGTCGACCCTGTCCAGGCCCTTGACGCCTATCTCCAGGGACCTCAGCCCTTTGAGCAGGGCCTCCTCGAAGGTCCTGCCGATGGACATCACCTCTCCAGTGGACTTCATCTGTGTCCCGAGGTGGCGGTCCACCGTGCGGAACTTGTCGAAGGGCCAGCGCGGGATCTTGATGACCACGTAGTCGATGGACGGCTCGAAGGCTGCGCATGTGGTGCCCGTGATCCTGTTGGGGATCTCATCGAGTGTGTATCCGACGGCGATCTTTGTGGCGACCCTGGCGATCGGATATCCTGTGGCCTTCGAGGCCAGCGCGGACGACCTGGACACACGGGGGTTGACCTCGATCAGACGGTAGTCCCCGTTGGCGGGGTTGAACGCGAACTGAACGTTGCATCCTCCCTCGATGTTGAGGGCGCGGATGACCTTCAGCGCGGCCGTCCTGAGGCGCTGGTGGTCGGTGTCGGAAAGGGTGAGGCAGGGAGCGACGACGATGGACTCCCCGGTGTGGATTCCCATCGCGTCCAGGTTCTCCATGTTGCATATGATGATGCAGTTGTCGTTGGAATCCCTCATGACCTCGTACTCGTACTCCTTCCATCCGAGGACGGATTCCTCGATGAGGACCTGGTGGATCCTGGAGTAGGCGAGACCGCGGGCGCAGATCTCCTCCAGCTCCTCCTCGTTGTGGGCGATGCCTCCGCCGGTTCCCCCGAGTGTGTATGCGGGACGGATCAGGACGGGGTATCTGCCGATGATCTTGACGGCCTCCTTTGCCTCCTCGATCGTGTTTACACTGCGGGAGACCGGGACGGGCTCGCCGATCCTCTCCATGGTCTCCTTGAACAGCTCCCTGTCCTCGGACATGGCTATGGCGTCGGGCTGGGTACCCACGAGGGAGCAGTGGAGCCTCTCGAGCTCGCCGGAATCGGCCAGCTCGGAGCAGATGTTCAGGGCTGTCTGTCCCCCCATACCGGAGAGGACCCCGTCGACGCCCTCCTTCTCGATGATCTTCGCGATGTTGGAGGCCATCAGAGGCTCGATGTAGACGCTGTCGGCAGTGTCGGGATCGGTCTGGATGGTCGCAGGGTTGGAGTTTACCAGGACGGTCTTGTACCCCTCCTCCCTGAGCGAGCGGCACGCCTGCGTACCTGAAAAGTCGAACTCGGCGGCCTGACCGATGACGATGGGGCCCGATCCGATTACCATGAGCTTCTTGTAGTCCTTCCTCAGAGTCTCCCCTCCTTGATCATTTTGCCGAACCAATCGAAAAGGTAAGATGTGTCGCAGGGCCCGGGCGAGGCTTCCGGATGGTACTGCGATGTGAATATGGGGAGATCCCTGTGCACGACCCCCTCCACGGAGCCGTCGTTGACGTTGACCTGGTTGACGACCAGCCCTGTGCCGTCGAGGCTGTGCTCGTCCACGGCGAACCCGTGGTTCTGAGACGTGATGTACACGCGGTTGCCGTTCTTGACGGGCTGGTTGCATCCCCTGTGCCCGAACTTCAGCTTGTATGTGGACCCGCCCATGGCGATGCCGATGAGCTGGCTTCCGAAGCAGATCCCGAACAGCGGGAGCTGCGTGGACAGGTCGGAGACTGTCCTGACGGTGGTCTTGGCGATGTCCGGATGCGCCGGATCGCCGGGACCGTTGGATATGAGCACTCCCTTGACGCCGGAGTCGACTATGACGTCCGCTGGCGTGTCGTAAGGGAAAGTGACGACGTTGAACCTTGCGTTCAGGTCCCTGAGGATGCCAGATTTGGTGCCGCAGTCTATGAGCCCGACGGTCAGCTCCTTGCCGTTGTCCCTGCTCGATATCTGCTTGCATGAGACCTCGCCCACGAGGTTGCTCTCGGACGGAGCGGGCATGTCCCTGAGTCTCTTGACGAGATCCTCGATGCCCTCCGCGTCAGAGGTGATGGCGCCCTTGACTGTTCCGCCCGTGCGTATCTTGATGACCAGATCGCGTGTGTCGATGCCTGAGATCCCCGGGATCCCGAACGTCTTGAGGAAATCATCGATGGTCCTGCCGCCGTACATGGGCGACGGCTCCTTGCAGTATTCCCTCACGACGAGGCCCCTCACATGGATCGCCCTCGATTGGTAGTATTCGTCCGCCACCCCGTAGTTCCCTATGAGGGGGTAGGTCATGACCAGAATCTGTCCCTTGAAGGACGGATCGGTCAGGCTCTCCTGGTATCCGCACATCCCGGTGGTGAAAACAACTTCTCCGTTCGTCTCGCACTCGGCGCCGAACAGCTCCCCTTCGAAAACGGTCCCGTCCTCCAGGACCAAGTATCCTTTTGCCATCGGGGAATCAACAGATTTTCAGACCCTATATAATGACTCCGCAGACCCCCAGACAGCCCCGATTGGCTGATGTCCGATAATAGACAAAACCGTGGTTTTGTTACTGGGGTTCCTCTAAACCATATATATCTCGCGTCGGTTCGGAGTCCTATGCGCATAACCGGAAGGGACCCCTCTGGAGAGGGGATTAGGGTCCAGATTGAGACCGACGAGGACATCTGGCACCTCTACAACATAATCGAGGTCGGAGACCTCGTCACGGCGTCCACGACCCGCCGCGAGGAGAAGGCCGCCGACAAGCTCAGGGCGGAGAGGGCGGAGAAGAAGAGAATGACCCTCGGCGTGCGCATCGAGAAGATCGAGTTCTCGGAGGACGACCTCAGACTAAAGCTGCTGGGGACTATCGAGACCGGCCCGCAGGACATAGGTCAACACCACACCCTGATCCTGGAGAACGGCGACTCCCTCCTGATAACCAAGAGGCACTGGAGGGACACCCAGCTGGAGAGACTGGACAGGGCGGTGAGGGACTCCAAGAAGCCGCGCATAGTCTTCGTGTCTCTGGACCAGGACGATGCCACCGTCGCGGTTCTCAGACAGTTCGGCCTCAAGGAGGTGGCCACTGTGCGCTCCGGCAGGTCGGGGAAGCAGTACGCAGAGAAGCCCCAGGCGGACGGTTACCACGAGGAGGTCATCTCCAAGGTCGTCCCGCTCATGGAACCGAACATGCCTGTGGTGCTGCTCGGCCCGGGCTTCGAGAAGGAGGCCCTTGCCGACGACATGAAGAAGGCGGATCCGGAGCTGTTCAAGAAGCTACACGTCTACCACACCGGCCAGTGCGGCATGGTGGGGATCAACGAGCTCATCAAGACCGGGATGGGCGCCGAGGTGCTCAGAGAGTCGTCGGTGGGAGCGGAGATGGAGGCCGTGGAGCAGCTGATGACCGAGATAGCCAGGAACGGGCTGGGAACCTACGGGACCCAACAGGTCAGGGACGCTGCGATGTCCGGGGCGGTGGAGAAGCTCCTGGTCCTGGACTCCAAGATACGTGAGCAGGACCTCGATGACGTGGTCCGCGCGGTGGAGTCCCAGAAGGGATCCGTCATAGTGGTGTCGGGTCAGCACGACGGAGGCAAGGAGCTCGCCGCCCTTGGCGGCATGGGTGCCATCCTCCGCTACAGGACCGAATGAACCTGAGAGCGAAGTTTCTGGGGACGTTCGGACGTCGGCGTGGATGCGTTTCGCGGTTCCGTCGCGCGATACCGCGACATATCCCGGGGTTGGAACAGGGGGTGCCCGGGCTCCCTACTTTATTTTAACCCTTATATAGCGGTTAAACATAACGAATTCATGCACACGGCTCCGAATGGCTCAAGCCCGACGGGGCGGTAAGGGATGAAAATGAAGAGCAAGAGCGAGGTAGTGAACTGTCTTAACACTCCACTCTGCATATGCGACTCGACCCTCGGGTTCGGAGAGCAGGCGGCGGGAGCAGTCTTCTCAAACATCGAAAAATACAGGATCGCCCAACTTCTGGACGACGCAGGGGTCCCTCAGATCGAGGCTGGGAACCCCAATCTTGGGAACGACGAGAATAAGTCCGTGAGGCACATCGCACACATGGGCCTGGATGCGTCCGTCATGGCATGGAACAGGGCGGAGATCAGCGACATCACAGCGAGCATCGACTGTGACGTCGACTCTGTGACCATAGCCCTGCCCGCTTCCGAGATTCAGATGGAGAACATGCTGAAGAAGGATCACCAGTGGGTCCTCGACAAGATCTACGAGGCCACATCGTACGCCGCAGAGCACGGACTGTACATCTCCGTGGTGGCGGAGGACGCCTCGCGTGCTGACCTCGGATTCCTCATCGACTTCGCAAAGGTTGCGAAGGAGGCAGGGGCGGACCGCTTCGGATACGAGGACTCCCTCGGCTTGGATGACCCGTTCACCTGCAACGAGAGGATCAGAATGATCAAGCAGATCTCGAACTTCGACATCGAGATCATCACCCACAACGACTTCGGCATGGCGACGGCGAACACCCTCGCCGCGATCAAGGCGGGAGCGAAGTTCGTCAGGACCACGACCATGGGCCTGGGCCCCAGGGCGGGATGCGCCCCGTTGGAGGAGGTCGTCATGACGGCCAAGCACATGCTCTCGGTTGACACCGGCATCGACTCCACCAAGCTCCGCACGGTCGCAGAAGCCGTTTCCACAGCATCCGGATTCCAGATCTGGCCCACCAAGCCCGTCATCGGGGCGAAGTGCTTCGCACAGGAGTCCGGAATCATCAACAAGCCCGAGTGCACCGAGCCCTACGACCCCGCCGAGGTCGGCATGGAGAGGACACTGGTCATCGGCAAACACTCCGTGAGGAACACCATCGTCGCGGCTATGAACGAGATGAGCATCGAGCTCAGCAGGGACGACGCCGAGCAGCTCCTCGGAATGGTCAGGAAGGCATCCACCATGATGCATCGCAGCCTCAACCAGAGGGAACTGTTCCAGCTCTACGAGGACATGATGTCCGGCAACAACACGTTCGACGACGACGTCCCCGGACCGGCTCCTCAGACTCAGTGAGCACCAAACCCAATCAAACGCCGTCCCTCCGGGGACGGCTTAATCTTAGGTTTTAATATTATTAGGCGTAATTCACTGCATAGATGGCTTTTATATCTTCGACAAATTCGATAGCATGCAGCGCCCGAAGATAAGCAGCGTCATAGAAGACAGGCACAACAACATGATCATCATGCTGCTGTACCTATGCGGAAGGAAGTCGAAGACCGAGATCTACAAGCACGTGTCCAGCAACCCGAGGATGTCATACAAGCTCCAGGCCCTGGAGGATGCCGGTATCGTGACGATTACAAGGGAAAGGTACCAGAGGGAGAGGTTCATGGTGGACCTCACACCTCTGGGTGAGACGTACGCCCGTGGGCTCTGTGCTCTGGAGGACAGCGTCGGAGGGGACATAGAGGCCCTCCGTCGCGGTGGCTTCGGGCCCGCGAAATACGACGAGGAGTTCTACGACGACTGATCTCAGTCGTACTTCCTGTTGTCCGTGACGTGGTTCGCCTTGCCCTCGAACCTCTGGAGGGTCCCAGGCAGAACGAGCCTCACATCCGACTTGATGTTAAGGACCTCCTTCATCCTGGAGCTGAGCCTCTGGGTCATCTTGGTGAGCTCGACCATGTCCTCGGTGAGACTGGACTCGTTGAGCTCCACCTCGACCACCATGTTGTCCATGTAGTTCTCGTTGGTCAGCGTGATGTGGTAGAACGGCGACAGGAAGGGCATCTCCCCGATGACGCTCTCGATCTGCGATGGGAAAACATTGACTCCCCTCACGACCAGCATGTCGTCGGTCCTTCCGGATATCCTCATGAGCCTGGGATGGGTCCTGCCGCACTCGCACTTCTCCCAAGTCAGAGCGGAGACGTCACCGATCTTGTACCTGATCAGAGGGAACGCCTCCTTCTGGAGCATGGTGACGACGATCTCCCCCCTCTCCCCCTCGGCACAGGGATCGCCGTTCTTATCGAGGATCTCCATGTAGCAGAGGTCTGCCCATATGTGGAGGCCGCACTGCTTCTCGCACTCGAGGAACATCGGCCCGTAGAACTCACTGGCACCGTAGCAGTTGTGAACGCGGACCCCTGTCCTGTCCTGGAGCTTCTGCCTCATTGTCTCTGACCAGGGCTCCCCGCCTGCGATGGCGAGCCTCACCTTGGTGTCCTTCCTGATGTCGATGCCCATCTGGTCGCAGACATCGGCGATGTGGAACATGTACGAGGGGGTTCCTGCCCAGGCGGTCACCGGCAGGTCCTGCATGAGCTGGATCTGCCTGGCGGTGTTGCCGGTTCCGATGGGGAGGACCGTGGCGCCGATCCTCTCCGCGCCGTAATGCACGCCGAGGCCCCCTGTAAAGAGACCGTATCCGTGGAAGTTCTGGAGCATGTCCTTCCTGGTCATGCCGAAAGAGGTCATCCCGCGGGCAAGGGACTCTGTCCAGTTGTCGATGTCCTTCTGGGTGTAACCGACGACCGTGGGCCTGCCTGTGGTTCCTGAGGACACGTGGACCCTCACTATGTCGTCGTATGGCCTGACGAAGAGACCGTCGGGGTAGTTGTCCCTCAGGTCGCTCTTCTTCATGAACGGGACCTGGCGGAACTTCTCGAAGCTGTCTATGTCCTCCGGCAGAAGGTTGACCGACCTCATCCTGTCATGGAAGAACGGGGACGCGTCGTACATCTCGCGCACCTTGGCCTTAAGCAGGCTGAGCTGCATCTTCTCCAGCTCCTCGCGGGGCATCGTCTCGATCTCTTTGTTCCAGAACGCCATCTTGAACACCACATTGATTCGTGCTATCAAGTAGCACGG
>CALUNK010000051.1 GCA_944321985.1 Candidatus Methanomethylophilaceae archaeon | reverse complement strand
GCGATGAACTGGGAGAGCTGGTTGGGGTCGGTGATCTGGATCTTGGCGTCGATCTCGGTCTTCTTGACCTCGAACGGAGCATCGATCAATGCGATCTTGGCTCCCTCGACGACCTTGGGCATGCTGGGCTGGACGGGCTCCTTGTCGATGATGAGTCCCTTGACGATGTAGGACTCCTCCATCTTGGCTCCGGCCTTCTTCACGGTCTGGATGTTCTTGAGGTCGACGAAGTACTTTCCGTCCTTGTCCTTGTCGACGACGGTCTTGACGGCATCGACGACCATGTTGGAGAAGTACTCCTTGGAGTTGTTGACCTGTTTGGAGATCATCGCGGTCTGGGCGATGAGCTTCAGGAGGTCGTCATCGTCGATCGAGACCTTCATGGAGATGCTCTTGAGGACCTCCTGGGCCTTGTCGTTGGCGAGCCTGTATCCGGCTGTGATGATGGTGGGGTGTACGTTGGCGTCGATGAGGTCCGTGGCCTTCTTCAGAAGCTCTCCGGCGAGGATGACGCTGGTGGTGGTACCATCCCCGACCTCGGCATCCTGGGTCTTGGCGACCTCGACGAGCATCTTGGCGGCGGGGTGCTGTACGTCCATCTCTTTCAGGATTGTCACACCGTCGTTGGTGATGACGACGTCGCCGACGGAGTCGACGAGCATCTTGTCCATTCCCCTGGGGCCGAGGCTACTCTTGACAGCACTGGCGATCGCCATGGCGGCGGAGATGTTGTTGAACTGAGCGTCTTTGCCTTTGTCTCTCTTGGTTCCTTCCCTAAGGATGATGACGGGGGCGTTACCCATTCCCATTTTTATTCCTCCAAATGTTCCTTGATTGGAATACTGAACGGCTTTATGTTAGAACTTCTATATAAACATAACTAGTATGTTTTCAACGATCCCGCCCTTCTCCGGAGAACGCGACCGCATGTTGATAACGGATGTCTGGCTATGTGGGAAGCCACATGTACGGGCATCCTGTGGACGACGGGTAGGGCTGGTGACCCCGCCGGGGATCGAACCCGGGTTGTCGGTTCCGAAGGCCGACAGGATATCCGCTACCCCACGGGGCCCGTACGCTCGAACATACAGCACCGATAAAGAGATTTGCGTCGTTAGGTTCGAAGCAACCCTTTAACATCTGTGGACGAATTCCGCTCTCATGTCAAAGGTGATTCTGAACCACGGAGCTGGAGGGGAGCTCATGCAGGAGTTCCTGTCCAAGCATATCACTAATCACTTCCCGTCCATGAACGCGGAGGTTCCGCTGGACTCCATGGACGACTCCGCCGTCGTCGACGACGTCGTGTTCACGATAGACGGTCACACCGTGAAGCCCCTGTTCTTCCCGGGAGGGGACATCGGCAAAATCTCCGTGGCGGGCACCGTCAACGACATCTCGGTGATGGGCGCATCACCCCTCGCGCTCGCCTGCTCCGTGATCATGGAGGAGGGACTCGACATCGATGTGGTGGACAGGGTCATGGACTCCATGGGAAAAACCGCGGCGGAGTGCGGAGTGCCGATCGCCACCGGCGACACGAAGGTCGTCGAGGGGGGTGCGGTCGACCAGATGGTCATGTCCACCTCCGCGATCGGTAAGCGCTCCCAGTATCTGGACTCCGACCTCGCCAAGGCTGCCGAGTACAGGAAGGTGGAGAACAGGTGGTGCACCGACTCCAGCGTCAGACCCGGAGACGCCATCATAGTTTCAGGATACATGGGGGACCACGGCATAGCCCTGCTCTCCTTCCGTGAGGGATACGGTTTCGAGAGCGAGGTCCAGAGCGATGTCGCCCCCCTCAACAAGATGATCGCGGAAGGGCTGAAGGCGGGAGGCATCGTGGCTATGAAAGACCCGACCCGCGGAGGCCTCGCCAACACGCTGAACGAATGGTGCTCCAAATCCCATGTGGGCATGGAGATAGACTATTCCTCCATCCCCCTCAGGGACGGCGTCGTGAACGCCTGCGACCTGCTCGGGATTGACGCGCTCAGCATCGGCAACGAGGGCAAGTGCGTGATGGGCGTAGTCCCGGAGATGGCCGAGGAGGTCCTGAAAGCGATCAGGCGCACACCCGAAGGCAAGGATGCCGCGATCATCGGTCGTGCCGTCGAGGGCACAGAGCACGTCGTGCTGAGGACCGAGGTCGGCGGAAGACGCATCCTCGAGGCTCCGGCTGGTGACCCTGTCCCCAGGATATGCTGAGTGATGAAACGAGGGCCCCGTACGCAAGCGGGGCCTCCCATCTTTCTCACAGCTCGTCGTACTTCAGGTTCCTCCCCCTGCTCTTCTCCACAGGGTACTTCTCACCGTCGATGCCGATCTTCCTCACGAACTCGGTGTACAGGTCGATCCCGTTCGTCTGGGCAAACCTCAGCACGAAGTAGAGGACATCGGAGAGCTCCTCCCTCACATGGGCTGAGCGGCCCGGATCGGCCATTATCCCCTCGACGTCCTCCGGTGACTTGAACCTGAATATGTCCAGGAGCTCAGACGATTCGGTCACCATGCCGATCGCCAAATCCTTCGGGTTGTGGTACTGGTTCCAGTCGCGCTCCTCGCAGAAAACGCGAACCAGGTCCTTCATCTGGGATAGTGTCACGTCGGAGTCGTCCATGGATGCTGGAACGTCCATCACCCAAATAACGTTGCCCTTCCCGTTAAATCCTCGGCACACGATACCGCCCTCAGGAGAACAGCGATATGAAGGTGACAAGCAGCGCCGTCGTCGACGGCTGGATCCAGGACAAGTACGGATGCAAGGGCGAGACCTTCGTCAACGGGATGCCCGGACTGTCCATGCCCTTTGAAATCATCGACGAGCCCGAAGGCACGAAAAGCTTCGCCGTGGTATTCGACGACTACGACGCGATCCCGGTATGCGGCTTCGACTGGGTCCACTGGACCATCGCCGACCTGAAGAGGACCAGCGTCGAGGAGGGCGAATCCCACAATTGCCCCGACTTCACCGAGGGATGCAACAGCTGGCACAGCGTCGCAGGCGAGAACTCGATAGAACAGGCGACCGGCTACGGGGGCCCCGCACCGCCGGACAGGGAGCACAGGTACACCCTGAAGGTCTACGCCCTGGACACCGTCCTCGGACTGAAAAGGGGATTCAGACTGAACGAGCTCTACTTCGCCATGCAGGGCCATGTCCTGGCACACGCGAAGCTGATCGGGCTCTACGCGCCCCGCCGATGACCCCGACACGGGAGGGCGCCGGATCGCCTCCCCGTTCCGGCGCTTCCATCCCGGTCCCGGGATGCGTCTCGACGGATGTCATCTCCGTGCCGTTCTTATAGGGCTCGAGCGTTGCTGACAACGAGGTCAGCAACTCATGGTAACCTTCCTGCCTTTCCCCGGACTGAGACCGAACATGAAGGCCGGCGAGCACGTCGGCGATCGCATCTCCCCTCCGTACGATGTCATCGGACCAGAATACCTGAAGGAACTGCAGTCCCACCCGCACAACGTCACCAGGCTCACACTCAGCCCGGACGCCGACAAGAGGTATCACGGTGCCAGGAACGAACTGGAACAGTGGATCGCCGACGATGCCCTCAAACAGGACGCCGATTCGTTCTACATCTACGAGCAGACCTTCGACGATGACGGTGTCACCCGTGTCCGCAGAGGCATCGTCGGAATCCTCAAGACCGAGAATTACGAGGACGGCAACATCATACCCCATGAGGAGACGTTCTCCAAGGTCAAAGCCGACCGTCTCAACCTCCTCAGGGACATGGAGTGCCACCTGGAGTCCATATTCGGAATCTATCAGGGACTCACCCCCGAGCTGTCCAAGAAGATCAGGGACCACGAGTCGCTGATATACAGGTATGTGGACTCGAACGGCGTCGAGCACAGGTACAACAAACTCTCCGACCCGGACATCACCAAGGAGATCTCGGAGCAGCTGAAGGATCAAAAGATGCTCATCGCCGACGGGCACCACAGATATGAGACGGCCCTGAACTACGCCCTGGAGAATCCCGGGGACGACAGAAAACAGTTCGTTCTGGCCACATTGGTCGCGTCGGACGACGAAGGCCTTGTGATTTGGCCTACCCACAGGCTGGTCACCGCGGGGGACATCTCCGAGAGGAACGCCATCAAGGGCATCTCCAAGAACCTGACGCTCACGGAAACCGACCGCGACGGGATGGTAGCCGGCCTGAAGGACCACATGATGGGGCTCGTTTTCAAATCCGGCACATGCTACCTCACCGACTACGACGGCGGGGACGACCCCATGTGGACCCTCGACACCTACGTCGCTCAGGAAAAGATCCTCAAAGGCGTGTACAAGTCGGATGAGGGCAAAGCGGAGGTCGCATACGATGCCGAGCTGCCGTCCGTCCTGGAGAAGATGGACGGCAAGCAGTATGACCTGGCGATTGTCCTGAACGACCCCAGCCTGCAGAAGATCTGGGATCTGTCGATGATTGGCAAGCGCATGCCGAAGAAGACGACATTCTTCTTCCCGAAGATCTGGTCAGGGTTCGTGTTCTACAAGATGTTCTGAACCTTCCAAACCCGGGGGCTCCGGCCCCCATAACCTCCAATCGAGCGCGAGGATGACACTGTGTAGCGACTGCGCACAGGCATCTCGTCCGTTACCGAGCCTCCGGCATAGGATGCAAGACCCCCTCTGCGAAAGAAACGGCAGAGAATCTTCAACGTGTCTCGAAAAGAATAAAGAACATGGAGCCGCCGATGGGAATCGAACCCACGACCTACGCCTTACCAAGGCGTCGCTATACCCCTTAGCCACGGCGGCAGTGTGTAGGGATGCGTAGCGGCATCCTATTGATAAACCTTCCGTCTGGATGCGAAGCGACAGAACAGGTTTATACCCCGGCACAAGACCGGGGAAATGGTTTCTCAGTTCTCTGACGTCTCGGCCTCCAGCCTGCGCTGAAGAACCTTCGGACCCTTCCAGCTCCAGTCCCCCATGATGTGCATGAGGGCGGGAACGACGAACGGCACCACCACGAGCGCATCCAGAAGAATCGCGAATCCCAGGGCGAATCCTATCTCCTTGAGCATCACGGATCCGGAGAGCAGAAGGGTCAGGAATGTTCCGCCCATTATCAGCCCGCACAGGGTGATGATGCCACCCGACCTCATCAGCGAGTCCCTTATGGCGACATCGTTCGACATCCCCCTGACCTTACCCTCCCTTATGCGGGTGGTAAACAGGATGTCGTAGTCCATGCCAAGGCCGAGACAGATGACGAACAGCACTATCGGGACGATCCACACGACCTCGGCACCCAGCATGTGCACGAACACAAGCTGCAGCATGCCGAGTGTCCAGACCACACCCATCATGATGGTGGCAAGAGATCTAATCGGAGTGAGGTACGACCCCAGGACCAGCATCAACAGGAAGTAGATGAGAAGGACCACTCCGACCTCGATCCAATGGAACTCGACGTTGACCACCTCCGATATGTCATAGAGGACCGCCGGGGTCCCCAGCACCCATGCATCGACCACCCAGGGGTTCTCCGACGCGTAGGTCTCCAGGACGTCCCTGGCGGTTCCTACCGATGCCATGGAATCCTGCGACATCGGTTCGTCGGAGACGACGACCATCATCTGCACGTACATCCCGTCTGACGAGATCAGACCTGCGCCCGTGTTCACAGCGTAGTCCAGCAACGAGGACACCGGCACCTGTACCTCGGCGGTCAGTGGAATGGCCGTGTCGGGGGCCAGGTTCCACCCGTATGTTCCGAAAAATGCCTCCAGACGGTCGGAAACCACAACGGGAATCTGTGAGAGGACGGCCCTGTTCACCATCTCCGGCGTGACCATGCTCTCGGGATACCCCGCCTGGACCATCGCATCATGAGCTTTGGTGTAGAGCGCGGCCCATGACACGGGACCCATCACGTAGCTGACATTGGCATCTGCATCTGCTATGCGCGTCTGGAGTACCGACAACCCGGCGAGATAGGACATGCCCTCTTGGGTCCAATTCAGAACCCCGGCCCCTCCGCCCAGACTCCTCAACTCGGCAATCGGGGACTCCAGCTGCACCATAGCGTAGGTGGGCATCAGGAGACCGCCATCGGTGTTCTCCGTGATTATGTCAACACCCTCTTTGGACTCGGAATCGGGCATGACGCTGATCATGTCGAACGAGTCTTCCGATGTCAACGCCACGTAGCCCAGCGGAACGGTGATGAGGATGACGACGGCGACTATCGCCTTCGCATGGTCGACCGAGAACTTCCCTGCCCAGGTGAAGTATCTGCGGCCGCCGCTGGTGATCCTCCCGTAAAGCCCGGATCCCGAGGCTTCAGTGCGTCTGTAGAAGTCCATGCTCCTCGGCCAGAACACCCTGTCCCCGACGATTGATATGATTGCTGGGATCAACGTCAATGCCGCCAGCATGGCCAACACTATCCCGAGCGCCAGCACCACTGCCATGCTTGAGACCAGCGAGTACGAGCAAAGAGCCATGACGGCGAAACCAATGATGACCGCGAGACCGGATGTCAGGACGGATTCCCCTGCCCACGTTATCGCCTCCGACAGGGCGTCCTCCTTGGACTTGCCGCTTCTGCGCTCCTCCTTGTACCTAGAGATTATGAACACCGAGTAGTCGCATCCGGCACCGAGCATCGACACCAGTACGATCACACGGGTGATGTAGAAAATGTCCATCACACCGCCGAGAGCGAATATCATGGACAGGACGATTCCGTATGCCGACCCGACGACCAGTGGCGGAACCGCCGCGGTGACCAGAGAGCAGAAGAACACGCCCAACAGCACGAAGATCAGAACTATCGATATGGGGTCGATGACGGACATGTCGCCGTTCGCCCCCTGCAGGGTGTCATACGCTATGGGCACGGAGCCGGTCACATAGGTCTTGACATCGGAGAGTCCCGCATCCTCCATCGCTTCGGACACCACTGCCCTGAGATTACCCACTTCCTCCATGGAAGATAGGCCTCCCCCGAAAGTAAAGGAGACCAGGAACACCCCTGAGTCTCCCCTTCCATACGATCCTAGGGCCGTTAGACTGACGCAATCCCCGTACCTCTTGCTCACAGCTTCAGACAGGGTACCCGAGCCGATCAGTCCCGTGTCAATCCTTGAAAGCTCCCCTTCGTCCGCATAAGGTATCACCAGAACCGTATCGGTCGTCAGACTTCCTCCGAAATGCTCTTCGGCTATCGCCTGACCCTCAGACGATTCCGAGTCGAAACCTCCCATGGATGTCATATCGTAGTTTAGTGAGTCGCCGACATGTGCCGCGAAGGGAAGTGCGACCAGCAACGCAACGATCCAAACCACGATTACCGCTTTGGGATGCTTCTGTATCCGTTTAGAGTAGTTTTCGAACACTGAATCACTCCATGAGCGTGCTCAAATTTTAACTGTTATTTAAATTATTTGAACATGCTCAATAAATCAGACGAAGAATCGGATGGATCACTTTTGTCCAGAAAAAATCATCAAAAAAATTTAAGAGACAACAACGCTTAGAATTCGACAGGGAATGAGAACCTATGAGCGGTGACTAGGCCTCTGGCAAACGGCTTACTAAGCGGGCACAACGCACCGAGAACACCAAGAGACGCATCCTGGACGCTTCGATCAAGCTTTTCATGGACCAGGGATACGAGAAGACGACCACTCGTCAGATCCTCAACGAGGTCGGAATACTCAACGGAAGCCTTTACAACATCTACAAGAGCAAAGAGGACATCTTCGCAGACATCATCGTCAATGCTCTGAATGAGGCCATCAGACATGCGACGGAAAACCTTCCAGATGGCACCCCCGCCAGGATGAGACTCGCCTACATCTTCCACATTCAGCTTTACTTCGCGGCCAGATCGCAGCGCATCGCCGAACTCCTCACGATCGCCCATGAGAAATGGAGGATTCACAAGAAGGTGGTGGATTCCCTCACCGAATGGGTCAGGGAGGTGGACACCGACGGAGAGATGTACACGGGCGCCTACGATTTCCCGATGAAGCTGGATGCCTGCGCCGCGGTCACGGGATGCTTCATCGAGAGGATGTCTCGCGAACCCGGCACCGTCCGTGACAAGGACGCCATGATCATAGTGTCCAACGTCGTGCATGACCTGTTCTGCCAGTCCGGGGAGGAGACTGAGGCTGTCATAGACGAGCTGATCGAATCATTCGAGTCCCAGGAGTTCGCAATATTCGACGTCCGCATCTGACATCACTAACTTTATTTCGGAGCCCTCTCCTTCCCGTGCGCATGAAGAAAGAGATGAGTTCCTTCGATGTACGTTCCATAGTCACGGAGATGGCCGCCTTCGAAGGCGCCCACGTGGACAAGATCTACCATTGGGGAGCCGGGAACGTCCTTTTCAGGCTCAACGTCCAGGGCGAAGGCAAGAAGGAGCTCTTCTTCAAGGACAAGAAATGGCTGTACTGTCCCGCCGTCAAACCGGAGACCCCGACCCTGCCCACGTCGTTCGCATCCTTCCTGAGGAAGTACATAGACAACGCCCGTGTGGGCAAGATCAGACAGGTTGGCTTCGACCGTATCGTCGAGATGGAGCTCTCCAAATCCGACGGCGACTACAGACTCGTATTCGAGATGTTCGGCGGCGGCAACGTCCTCCTGGTGAAGGACGGCATCATCCTGAACTGCCTCATCCAGAAGACCTGGAAGGACAGGAAGACCCGTCCGGGCGAACCCTACCAGATGCCGAAGACCAGGTTCGACCCTACGGACTCCTCAGAGGAGGACTTCCTGAGATCGTTCAGGGCTTCGGACTCGGACTGCGTCAGAACCCTGGCGACATCCGTGAACCTGGGAGGCCAGTACGCAGAGGAGGTCTGCAAGCGCGTAGGCATAGACAAGTCCACTCAGGTGTCCCAGGTTGATGACGAAACCGTGGCGAAGATGTACGCCGTCATGAAGGACATCGTCAGCCATGTGGTCGCCGACCCGGAACCGACCGCTTTCCTCAGGGACGGGCAGATCCAGGATCTCGCCCCCATTGACATGATGTCCCACGAGGACCTCGATAAGCAACGCTACGACTCGATGTCCAAGCTCATCGACGCATTCCTGGTGCAAATCCAGGAGGACGAGGACGAGGCGTTCGTCGACCCCAGGGTCGAGAAGCTCAACAAGAGAATTGCCAAGCAGGAGGAGACCCTGGAGGAGTACAGGGAGCAATGCGAGGTCTTCCGCAGGAAGGCCGAAGCCCTGTACACCGACTACGCCAAGGTCAGCGAACTGCTGAACGTTCTGCTGGAGCAGTCCTCGAAGCTAACATGGGACAAGCTGAGGGAGGGGGCGTCGAAGATCCCGTTCGTAACGGCTATCGATCCCTCCAAGAACACCGTCACGGGCACTTTCGCCGGAGAGACCGTCACCCTGGACTACACCAAGAACATCGATGCCAACGCCTCAGACCTCTACCAGAGGGGGAAGGCGGTCGGTGAGAAGGCCAAAAACGCCGAGACCGCCCTGAACGAGAGTCGCGCCGAACTGGCGAAACTCGAGAAAGGGATAGCCAAGGTGAAGGCTGAGATGGCCGGCAAGGCCCAGCCAACCAAGCAGTTCTGGTTTGAGAGGTACAAGTGGTTCATCACAACGGGAGGGAGGCTGGTCATCGCCGGAAGGGACGCTCACACCAACGACAACGTCGTGAAGAAGCACCTGAAGGAAGGGGACCTGTACGCCCACGCCGACGTGCACGGAGCCCCCTCGGTCATCATCAAGGACGGCGCGAGAGCATCCGAGGAAGAGCTCAGGGAGGCATGCCTGTTCGCACTGGCACAATCTAAGTCATGGATCGCGGCCCTGGCAGAGGGGACTGCGTTCTGGGCATACCCCGAGCAGGTCAGCAAGACCCCCAACCCCGGGGAGTTCGTTCCACGCGGTGCGTTCATCATCCGCGGCAAGAGGAACTACGAGCACCATCTGCCGTTGGAGCTCGCCATCGGCGAAGTGTACTACCAGAACGCCAGGAAGGTCATGTGCGGGCCGGTGTCCTGCTTCGGGAAGTCCGACAGGTACTTCGTCATCAAGCCCGGGAAGAAGACCGGGCGCATGTCCAACGAGTTGGCGAAACGTTTCGACGTGCCCGAGGAGGAGATCTCGAGAATCCTGCCTCCCGGCGACATCGAGATCGTCAGGGAAATCTGGCCAAAGGATGGGGAAGACTCGGAAGACCAGTGAACCCCTATATACGGGAACGGCGGTACGGCGTCGTTTTTTGTATATGCTCAAATATAAACGCAGACGGGGTCCGACCCCGGTCTTCGGTTTTGTTTCATTCATCCTTCATGAAACATGTAGCTTTTTTGTGTAACAGTTTAAATGATTATGGACAAGAACCATACGCAGTTATCGGAAACTGCATGTGATGCACATGTCAGAAGTAAAATCGAGAATGAACGTCATCGGAATCCTTGGGATTCTCGGTGCCATTCTGATGGTCATCTGCGTGTTCCTCGAATGGGGATCGATCGAGATGACCCTCTGGACGCAGTCCGGAACCTTCGCTTTCAGCGGATGGGACGTGTACTCGGACAAGGCACTGATCAGCACGAACATACTGGGTCAGGAATTTTCCCTGAAACTGTCGGATCTCGAGCTAACATCCTACAGCTACGTTCCCTTGGTCACCCTGGTCTGTGGAATCGTCGGCCTGATTGCCTCCATACTCCCAGTTGCCAGCAATGGCAGCAAGTCGATAAACAGGGTCTTCGGAGTCATCACTCTGCTCCTTGCCGTCGCGTCCATCATCCTGATGGTGCTTTTCATGACCGACTTGTCATACTCGGGAGGATACGAGGGCCTGGCGACAGCCACTGTCAGCGCCTCCTACGGAGTCTACATAGGCATCGCCGGAGCGGTCCTGATGGTCCTCGGAGGAATCGGGGACATCGCGAGAAAGACGAACTAATCCAAAAACGGCCCTTCGGGGCCTTGTTTCTATCTCCAAAACTATCGTTAATGCGATAAAGATGGTGCCCGCGCCGGGATTCGAACCCGGGTCAAGAGATCCGCAATCTCACAGGATATCCAAGCTACCCCACGCGG
>CALUNK010000050.1 GCA_944321985.1 Candidatus Methanomethylophilaceae archaeon | reverse complement strand
CTCCGAGACCCTCGAAGTACATCCTGCCAACCATGAACAATGCGTCGCCGTCCCCGGAGTCCGCGACCTTGGAGTAAAGCTCGAAAGCCTTCTTCGGATCCCTCTCCGTCCCCTCGCCCTCGTAGTACATCGTGGCAAGATTGAACGTGGCAGCCATGAACCCGGCATCCGAGGCGGACTGATACCATGTGAGGGCGGCCTTGGCACCGCCTGGAACGATGCCGTCCACTGCCAGTGTCGCCATTTTGAACATTGCCTCTGGCACCCCCGATACGGCTGACAACCTGAACATCCTCACGGCCTCATCCATGTCCTTCTCGGTACCGACTCCCTCGGAGCACATGTACGCGACCTTGAACATCGACAGCGGATCCCCGGCATCCGACGCCTTCCTGTACCAGTGGAACGCCTTGACAGCGTCCTGGGGCGTGCCGTAGCCGTAAAGGTATATCCCTGCTATCTCCGGATAGGCCTGCTCCATCCCGGATTCGGCTGCCCTCTCGAACCAGAACCTGCACTTCTCCGGATCCTCGCTGATACCCGACGTCCCGCTATAATATGCCCCGAGACGATACATAGAAGGCGGATGTCCCGCCTCGGCTGCGACGGTGTATAGCTCCATCGCGCCTTCTGGATCCCTCTCCGTCCCGGTGCCGGACATCTTCATCTCCGCGAGCCCGAAGAATGCATTGGGGTAACCCTGCTGTGCTGCCTCGACGAACAGGTCGTAGGCGGCCATGGGATCGGTGGAGTACAGTCTTACAGCCCTCTCGCAGAGCTCGGCGGGATCCGTCATGCAACCCGCATGAGCCAGCGGATGATAAGAGCCTTGCCGTTCAGTGCCTTCGATTTTCGTAGAGGGGACTAGACAGTATATGAATGAGAATGACAATCCTGTACCTATGACGAAGGGACCTTTGGTCACAGCCGCAGCGATTCTGGCCACGATACTCATCATTCTGTCCTTCGCAGTCGTTCTCGCTCCCGATTACATCACGGTCATTGGCATGATTGCTGGAGTTGTGGCTCTGATAGCCGTCATAGTGATGATCGTCATGTTCTTCCGTATGAAGGATCACGACTGAGATGGATGAGATCCATATACCAGACACTGTGGCCGGAGGATGTTGTGCCATGGTGGTCCATGGTTTCATCTCCGCTCCCGAGACAGCCGGGCAACGGGCGGACTCCTTCGGAATCTTCGGCGTCGACATTTTCGAGATGGCACTAGCACAGGGTTCCGATGGGTTGTGAGTAGTATGTTTTCAATGAAACACCTGGTGTGTCGATCTCTGCAGTCTACCGACAGCCGAGGATGCTGATAGGAATCGCTCGGTCATCCCTTTCAGGGAGGACGATCCGATTTGTTCTCGCGGTGTTACGACCACTTCAAGGCTCCCCCGATGACTCTGGAACTAGGAACAGAGCGACCGAATCTGACTACGGAATTCGTAATGGAACTTAACCAGCGAGATTAGTTTAGCTATCAGTGTAACATTCACTACGAATTTCGTATGTACTATTGGCACAGTGTCTTGATGTTTTTATATTAATATGCGATTACGAAATTCGATGGGAAATGAAGGTTGGAATAGACCTCGGAACAACGTACTCTGCAGTTGCAAGATATGACAGAAACTCCAACAAACCGATTATGATACCCAACGCCTTCGGAAAGGAGATCACGCCTTCAGTGATCTGTTTCCTGGAAGACGGCGACATTCTTGTGGGTGAGGATGCCAAGGACATGCAGTCGAACGGCACCGGCGTTAACGCCGCCGCGTTCAAGAGGAACATGGGCGACGGGTCGATCGCCGTGAGCTTTAACGGCAAGGACTACACGTCCGAGGACCTCAGCGCCATGCTCCTCAAACACCTCATCGCGGATGCTGAGAAGGCCACTGGTGAGAAGATTGACGAGGCGGTCATTACCGTTCCCGCTTACTTTAACGACTTTCAGAGGACCGCTACCATCCGTGCGGGCGAGTCTTGCGGCGTCAAGGTGTCGAAAATCATCAACGAGCCCACCGCCGCAGCAATTTCCTATGGTTACAAGCACTCGGCCGACAAGACCGTCATGGTATACGACTTGGGTGGCGGGACGTTCGACGTCACCATAGTCAGGATCAGCAAGGGCAACATCGAGGTCGTGGGAACCGAAGGAAACCACATCCTCGGAGGCAAGGACTGGGATGCGGCCATAGTGAAATACGTCTGCGACCAGTTCATCGACGAGTTCGACGTGGACCCGAGGGACGACCTCCCAACCAAGAACGAGCTCATCGTCGCCGCAGAGGGATACAAGAAGACCCTGTCCGTCGCGGAGAGCGTCACGATCCCCCTGAACTACGACGGTTACAGCGCCAAGTACACACTCACGAGGGACGAGTTCGAATCCATGACCGAACACCTCCTCGTGGCGACCAAGGACGTCTGCGTCAACCTCACCCAGGATTTGGGAATGTCCTGGACCGACATAGACGAGATCCTTCTCGTCGGCGGTTCCACCAGGATGCCCTCTGTAGCCAGATTCCTCAAGGACCTTACAGGAAGGGAGGTAATCGCCCACAGCGACACCGACCTGGCAGTCGCCAAGGGAGCCGCCATCACTGCTGAGCTCTACTGCAGCAATGCCACCGGCCTCAGGGCCATGCAGATCGCGGACGTCACCGCCCACAGCCTCGGAATCCTGTCCGTCAGCCAGGACGGCAAGAAGTTCGTGAACGAGATCATGATCAAGAGGAATTCGAAGGTTCCGTGCACGGTCCGCAGACAGTTCACGATTAAGAAGGGCAACGTAACCGACAAGATTGAGGTCTACACCCTCCAGGGAGAATCCAGGGTTCCCCTTGACTGCAATGTCCTCGCCAAAGTGGTCATCTCCGGCTTCTACAACAGGGGACAGGGCGTGATCATCGACATCGAGTACCGCTACGACGAGAACGGTGTTGTCAACATCACCGCCTTCCAGGACGGGGAACCGCTCCAGGTGGAGGCACAGCCCGTGCCTGAGGACATCAGATGGATGGGCGGCAGCCCGAGGGACAGGCCCAGCGACGAAGCAATCCTTAAGAACATTATCATATGCGTCGACCTCTCCAGAAGCATGGACGGCGACCCGATCGAGGCTGCCAAACAGTCCATCCGCGACTTCGTCAACACCCTTCAGGACAAGGACACGTACTTCTCGCTTATCGGGTTCGGCGACAAGATCAAGGTCGTGCAGGAACTTACCAACGATCCCCGCACGATCCTGGGATCCATCGACGACCTCAAGGTCAAGATGGTCGGAAGGGGAACCGACGCAAGCCCGCTCGATGTCGCCCGCAGCATGCTCGCCAGACCGGGAGTGGGGATAATCGTCGTCCTGACCGATGGAATCTGGGGTAAGAGGGACAAGGCGGTGGAACAGGCCATGGGCTGCAGGTCCGACAACATCACGATCATCGCGGTTGGTCTCGGCGAGGCCGACACATCGTTCCTCAGGCAGATTGCCACAGTGGATGACGGCGCCCTGTTCACCACAATTGACAGGCTCGGCGACACCTTCGGAACCATCGCGACAGCGATCACCTCCGGAAACATGGGTCTCTCTGTAAGGGAAGGAAGACCCGGACGCACGAACCTGTCCGAACACGAGTGAATGAGGACGTCACATGGCTGAGAAGAGACAGAACTACTGTCAGCTACTCGGACTCAATCCGCTGAAGGAGTCCACATACAGCACCGAAGCTATCCTGAAGAAGATAGATACGAAGCGGGGCAAGTGGGCTAACGACAGCAGGAACAAGCAGAACGACACCGAGCAGCGCTTCAAATCCGAGCGCCTGGTCGAGATGAGCTCCGACATGGAGAGGGTCATGAAGGACCCCATCCTGAAAAGAAAGGAGTTCAGCGATGCCCAGAGCATACTTCGGGGAAAGGTCCAGAAGCTCAGGATGGACTGCCTGATACTCAGCGACGGATCGTACATCGCACTGCCCGGCTCCGCCGACAGCTACACTAAGAAGCTCCACTGGGAAGGCGTCACCAAAAGCGACGTCCTCAAACTGGCGGGAATCAAGGAGGGGAACCCTCCCAAACCCGCCAGCGACAAGGTGCTCAACGCATACAAGGGCCTGAGGGCGGTCGATGCGTACACGCCCATGGAGATGCTGAACACCCTGATCGGACACCCCAACCTTGAGATCAACCTTGATCCTCTGACCGAAGGCAGTTCCTTCTCGCAGATAAGGAACGCGTTCGAAGTGTGCGACAAGAGGGTCAACAGCGTCCGCCCGGACATCCTGCCAGAACAGGACTCCTACATACAGAGCATGAGGAGCGTGAAGCTGGTGCTCGAGCCGGACAGCGAGCTCTCGACGCTCATCGCCTACGGCAAGTGCAACCGTGCGCTCGTCCCCGTTATGGAGACCATAGAGCAGGAGTACACCACCCAGCTCACTAGGAAGTACATCGACGAGCTGATGAACGCGCATCTTACCAGGGACATCGACACCAAGATGGCCATACTGATCCTGCAGTCCTTCTGTCACAAGAAGAAGATCGCCGCGAACTTCTCGGACACCGAGAGCACTATGGTCCGTTGCCCCGAATGCGGACTCATGGTGCAGTCGGGGCCGAACACGATATTCTGCCCCTCCTGCGGAAAGAACTTCAAGACTGTATGTCCGGCATGCGGCACAGCGCAGCAGTCCAAGAACGTCATCTGCATCAAATGCGGATTCAACTTCAAAGAAGGCATGGAAAAGGCCAACCGCCTCGCTCTGGACTTCCGTATGAACATGCAGAAGGGCAAGATCGGTAAGGCCGAGAAGTCCCTTTCACAGCTCAAGGAGCTGTATTCCGGTTACAACGGACTGGCGGGGATGGAACTCGAGCTTCAGAAGGCCAAGACCAGCCTCTCCACCATGAGGAAGATCATACTCGATTCCTACAACAAGGGCAGATTCACCGAGACGAAATCCGCATGCGAGAGCATGGTCGAGCAGTTCCCCGACGCACTCAGCGACGATCTCGAACTGAAACAGAAGTACGGTGACAGTGTCACCCGCTACAAGGCCGCCGAGATGTACTGCCAGAAAGCAACTGTCGCCGATAGCAAGGCGCAGAAGATGGCCAACTACGTCGCCGCGGTCGAAATCTGCCCAGACCATCCGGTGGCAAAGGCCAAACTCAGAGACGACCCTCCGCTCGGTCCAGCGGACGCCATAGGCAGGCTCGGAGACAGATCGTTCACCATCAAGTTCGAGTCCCCTCCGGACACGTCCGGGCTTACATACTGCATCTACAGGGAGAAGAACTCCCTGCCGAAAGTCACCGAGGAGTCCCGTCCCCTGGCGGAGGTTCCGGGCACGGTTTACATTGACAAAACAATGGAACCCGGGGTCGAGTACTACTACTCCATCTATTCCAAGCGCTGGGGCATCCTTTCCAAAGAGGGAGCACACATCGGACCAGTCATGACCATTTCGGAAGTGGACACGGTCACACTGGAGCCCATAGACGGCGGCCTCCGCATAATGTACGAGAAACCCCGTGGAGCCACCAGGGTTCGCCTCTGGAGAACGGATGGCACAGGCAACGGCATCGGAACCGAGATTGCCCTCAACGGCCAAACCATCTACGACGACATAGGGCTGGTTGGAGGAAGGAAATACCACTACCTCTTCGTCACAGAATACGAGGGAAGGAACAAGGTGGAGAGATCCCAGGGCGTGGTCTACAGCGGCACCACCGTGGATGTACCGAAACCCGTCAAAGACTTGAAGATCAAGTGGAACAAGAACGATGGCAGTTACACCGCCAAATGGAGCACCACCGAACCTGTCAAGCTTTTCTTCACCCCGAAAAAGATGACGATACCAGGGAACATGGTCAAGATGGACGACATGGTCTCCTGGATGAAACCGATAGAACCCATAGTCGAGTACTCCGACGGGATGCGTTTCAATCTTCCAGACGGATCGGTCCAGTACATCTACCCGATCATTCCTCGCGGGAAAATCGGCATCAAGGGATCTGAGGTGCTCGTGGCCAACCTCAAGCCATTCAGAGACGTAGAGAAAACCATCAGCAACAAGGACTGCATCATCACCATGGCATGGCCGGACGACGCCGTGGAAGCCAAACTCGTCATATCCAATGGTGAGGCCCGCGGACTCGACGACATAGACGCCGAGATCAAGACCGTCAGGCGCGAGGAGTACATGGATGAGAAGCAGATCCGCATCCCCATGGGCCATTCCGCGAAGAAGTGCATCAACATCTTCGCGCTGTACAAGGTGAACGACGAGATGATAGCCTCGCGCGGAATAGTTGTTGACGTTTACTCCTCCGAATGCAGAAAGGTGAGATATGCCGTAAAGCCCGAGAAAGGTGGTATGAGGATGGAATTCTCGACCGACCAGGACATCAGCGAGATTCCGCCGATCGTAGCAGTCCAGGTGGCCGTTGGCATACCTCTGAAAAGGAGCGACGGCGAGGTCATCTGGAGATCGCACAACCCGGTACCCATAACGCAGGGCAAAGGCAGTCTGACCGTTCAATGCAAGAACCTCGAGGACATCAAAAGAATGAGGCTGTTTTTCGAGAACGACTCTGACTACAACATGTTCAGATTCGTGCATCCGCTATACGATAGGAGATGATTTGATGAGAAAACAGAAAGAGACTGCGGTTTCCACAGGCAAGGAGTACATCTGCCCGTACTGCTTCGCAAGGATAGACATGGCCAAAGTCCACTACCTGTGCTCCGGCCAGACCTGCGCGAAGACCTTCGCGTCCACTGTCGCTAGCACCAGGAATGCCGATCTCATGAAGTACGTCTCCAAGGATGGACAGAACGAGATTGACCCCGAGAAGAGTCTTTACTATAACAAGGAGCCTAACGGACAGGATGTTGTTATCGCGAAACAGCACATCATCCGCAACTCCTCGGGACTTTGCGATGTGTGCAAGAGGCCTGTGTACACCAGAGTGTGTCCCGTGTGCCACAATCTGATTCCACCCGGTGCAGAGGACGAGGGCAACAAGATATTCGTCATACTCGGACCGAAAGGCGTCGGAAAGAGCCACTACATCGCCGTACTTATCAACCAGCTCAAGAACTTCGTATCCAAGGAGTTCAACGGCGTCCTTAATGCCGCCACCGACAACACGACGTTGAAGTACCGCGACATGTACTACCGTAGGCTTTTCGAGGAAAAGCGCAAGCTCCTGCCGACTCGTTCATTCGATGTCTCGGATGACAGCAGGGAACCGCTGATCTACTACCTCAGGATGTTCGATGCCAAGGAACCAAAGGTCTTCACCTTCGCGTTCTTCGATACAGCCGGCGAAGACCTGGTGTCCACGAACACGATAATGGCTCGCAACATCGATGCCTTCATATCCAACGCCGCAGGGATCGTCTACCTGGTAGACCCGCTACAGATCCGTTACATTAATCAGAGGATACACGTGGATAACAAACCCCCTGTCGGACCTGACGTGTCCGACATGCTGAACAACATCTGCCAGATCATCCGCTCCAACAAGAAGCTCAAGGCGAGCGAGAGAATCGACATCCCTCTCGCGGTGTGCCTGACCAAGAGCGACGTGCTCTTCAAATCTCCAGAGAACGAGGAGGAGGACAAGGTCCTCTTCGATCCCAGCTCATCACTCCTCATTCCGCGCGAACACGGCAAGTTCGATGAAGAGAACTTCGACCAGATCGATGCCGAGCTCGAAGAGTACATCCACAGATGCCTGGGAGACAACTTCATACAGATCGTTAACGGGTTCAAAGAGCACTGCTATTTCGCAGTCTCGGCACTCGGATGCAACCCCACGGGCAACAGCCTCCCCAGGGGAGTGTCGCCCATGAGGGTGGAGGACCCGTTCATCTGGCTTCTCAATAGGGAGGGACAGTGATGGACGAGAACAAACTCAAGAACTTCCTCATCAACGGATTCCAACCCAAAGATGAGCGTGACGAGGAACAGGAGGAAGAAATCAACGAGGAACAGATGGACGAGATCTCCAGCTACACGGATGATTACGACATCGATGAGTCCGTCCCGATGGAACTTCCGGAAGACGATTTCGACATCAGGACTTCGATGAAGGACCTTGAGACTGAGCTAATCAGAATCAGGTACCTGGTCGAGGACCTCAGGGACAGTGAACCGGCCATGCCGGACTTGTCCCAGTACATGACCACTAGAGAACAGTTCAAATCCGTCACGGCTGCCGTGTCCAAACGCGACGCCGAGGCGGGATACAAGACCCTGGTCAATGCTATGGAAGCCATCTCAGTGATGAGAGAGGATTTCTTCAAGCTTTGCCTGGGGATGAGGGAGCGTATAGATGAGATGAGTGCAGACACCGTGCTCTCCAGCTTCGAGGCATACAGCGTCGACATGGAGAACATATTGACTGACGGGGGCGTCTTCATTGGCGCCTTCCCCTACGACAGGCTCAACACACTCCACCATCGCATCGTCGGCGTCGTGCCGACCGGCGAGGCGGACAAAGACGGCATGATAGCCGAAAGGCTCTCGGACGGGTACAAGATAGGAGACAAGGTGCTTCTGAAGGAGAAGGTCAAGGTCTTCAAGTACGATGCCAAACTGGCGAAGTCCGAAGAAACATCTTCGGAAACATCTTCGGAAACGGTTTCTGAACCCGCCGATAACAGAACGGTGGACGACATAGCTGAAAACAGCAAGGAGGAAGAAGAATGACAGACTACTGCATCGGTATCGACCTCGGTACGACCTACTCGTGCCTTGCCTATATCGACGAGGATGGGGACCCGGTTGTGGAGAAAAACTTCGAACAGGAAGACACAACACCGTCCGTCATCCTCTTCAATGAGAACGGAGAGATCATCGTCGGATCACCGGCGAAGGACATGGCCATGATGTATCCCCCGGAGAGAATCATCACCTCGATTAAGAGGCAGATGGGAACCGACTACGAGGTCGACATCGACGGGGAGAAGTACAACCCCATCATGCTCTCCGCGGTCATCCTCAGGAAGATCATCAACGATTTCAACGAGAACCACGGCTGTGATGTGAAGAAAGCCGTCATCACTTGCCCCGCCTACTTCGGTCAGAATGAGAGGGATGCCACCAAGACTGCCGGAACCATCGCTGGACTCGACGACGTGACCGTCATCAACGAGCCCACGGCAGCTGCCATCTCCTTCGGATTCGGAAACGCGGCCGACGGAAAAAAGAGAGTTCTCGTCTACGACCTCGGAGGAGGAACATTCGATGTGACCGTTCTTGAGATTGACGCGTCCTCGTTCACCGCTGTCGCAACCGATGGCGAGAGGCTCCTGGGAGGAAAGGACTGGGATGCTGTGATTTCCAAGATCATCAAGGAGAAGATCGCTGAGGAGTCTGGTATCGACATCGAGACACTCGACGAGGATGAGGACATCAAGCAGACACTCGTCAACGATTCCGAGACCATCAAGAAGAGGCTCTCCACTGCCGAATCCACGAAGGGAACCTTGACCGTCGAGGGACAGAAGATCGTGTTCACAATCACCAGGGACGAGTTCGAGGCTGCCTCCGCAGGATTGATCCAGACCACCATCGAGATCATCGACCGTGTGCTCGCCTCCAAGAACTTTACAATGAGCGACATCGACGAGGTCATTCTCGTCGGCGGATCTTCTAGGATGCCCCAGGTCAAGAACGCTATCGCTGCTAAGTATCCCGATGCGGACATCAAGGTGTTCGACCCCGATCAGTCCGTCGCCAAGGGTGCGGCCCTGTTCGCCAAGTCCAACTCCATGATTCCCGATGGAGCGCCCGTAAACCCCGAGACCGGTGCCCCCATGGAGCCCGTTGAGGGAGTACTCAGTGTCCACAACGTCCTGAGCAAGACCTTCGGAATCAAAGCCATGTACGAGGACGGAACCGAGATGATCTCCAACATCATCTTCAGGAACGAGGTCCTGCCCATAGAATCCATCAAGACCTACTATCCTGTCGATGACGGACAGTCCACAATCAAGGTCGAGATTTACGAGGATGCGGCGATGAACGACGAAGAGGGCAAGAAGACAGCCGTAATCGACGGAGCCCCTGTCGGAGAGTTCATGATGGAGCTGCCGATGGACGTTACCAAGAACACGCCCATCACCGTGAAGTTCACAGCCACTGACGAGGGAATCCTCATCGCTTCTGTGGACTGCATGGACCAGCACACAGACTATCAGATTGAGAACGATCTGAAGATGTCTGCCGACGCCATCGCCAAGTCCCAGGGACTGATGGAGAAGGTCAGCAACGCCAACTGATTTCACAAGGGGCCCTCGGGCCCCACTCTTACTTATTTTGCACCGCTGCACTCGCACAGAGAGCGAGATGAATAACCCGATTCGTGCCTCAAACGACCTGACGTACTGATAGAACCTAGAATCATCTACTGTATGGGAAGACCTCGTCGATGCATAAACGAACTTAATATTTTGATGAGAACCAATCCGAATACTGATCAGCATGCAGATTCAATTCCCATCCTCATCCGTAACTAGGATGACCGTGCACTCGGCGTTTTTAATCACATAATCCGAGACACTTCCCAGAATCAATCTGTCAAGAGACGATCTGTCCGACCTCCCCACTATGATGGTATCACAGTTGAAACGATCAGCCACATCCAGGACCATTTCATCCGGCTTACCTGTCTCGATTATGGAATGCACATTGGCACCCTCAGAGGACGCCTTCCTCTGCGCTGCCTCCATGTACTCGCGGACCGTTGTATCTGGATCATCGGGATCCATCTGATCCTTCGATACGACTGTCAGAATGTAGAGCGGCTCGTTGAAGTTGACAGCATACTTGATAGCATAATCTAGAGCACGTTTGCAACTGGATCTGCCATCATATGCCAGCAGTGTTGTCATAGCATAATCTGGACGGAGCTGGCTGGCTATAAACATTACTGAGCTAGATACCCAGAAATGGAAATGACAAATTGACGATGGAGATTATTCATGCATGTTTTGAATTTGAATAAGCTCGGGAGTCATTGTTACTGTGATGATCTTTTGTATTGGTGGACTACAATCGAGCCTCGTACATAAGTTTTCTATACGATACAAAACAAGATGATGATTCCAACGATGATCATACTCAATCCAGAAAGCCTAGATGGATATTAAAAGACTAGAACAGAAATGATGGCGGGCCGAAGCCCGCCTAAAACGTTTGTTTAAGATTCACTCAAGCTCAGAGGCCGTAGTTCTTCTTGTTGTAGAGAGGAACGAGCTCGGAGTACTTCTTGTCGCAGTACTCGAAGAACTTGTCCTCGTTGTCGGGG
>CALUNK010000049.1 GCA_944321985.1 Candidatus Methanomethylophilaceae archaeon | reverse complement strand
TGGGATGGCGCTGGAACAGTGCCGGTACGAGCTCGCCGGCGCGCTTTCGAGTTGCGGGAGAAGCCTGAGAGATGATCAGGGATGCAGGGAGAGGGTCGGAAATGACGGGCGGATCCACAGTGGTTCTCGTCCCCATCCAGAGGGGTTCGGAGGATTACGGTCTGATGACATCGGACATGCAGGACGCGTTCCAGAAAGGGGCCGAGGAGAACGGTTTCAAGCTTCCAGACGGGCAGTTTGTGCTGCCGTTGGAGGACATCGAGAGTTCGGTTAGCAGGCCGGACGTCATCATCTACAAGGCGGTGATGGACGGCGGTACCGTGGGAGGGGCCATTGTAAGATTGGAAAGGGGGCGTCTCACGGGCCATCTGGATTTCCTCTATGTGAGCCATCGCATGCAGGGCAAGGGCATAGGACAGGCCATTTGGTTCGGAATCGAGCGTCTCCATCCGGAGGTCAGGGTGTGGGAGACCTGCACCCCGTATTTCGAGAAGAGGAACATACACTTCTACGTCAACGTCTGCGGCTTCCATGTGGTCAGGTACCATGTGGAGGAGGACCCTCTGGAACGCGGGGGGTACTTCGACGACGGCATGTTCGATTTCCGTAAGAACATGGAGGGGTGTGTGAAATCAAGGGAGCCTGTGAACCTCTCCACCGACAGGCTGACCATCAGGCAGTTCAGAACCGGGGATCTGTCCGCATACCGTGAACTGGTGGACAACCCGAGGGCCAATTGTTTCGTCAGAGGACAGCAGGTCACGGACGAGGGACTCAAAGAAGAGATGGCGGACATGATGAGATCGTTCGATGGAACCAACCTAGCGGTGTCGCTGAAGGACACCGACCGGTTTATAGGCCATCTCTTCGGGCAATGGGAGGGCGACACGTTCAGCGTGGGGTGGAACTTCCTCCCGGAGTACACCGGCAAAGGGTACGCTTACGAAGCCGCCGAGAGGTATCTGGATCTTCTGTTCGGGAGTCTGGGGGCAAGGCGCGTCTATGCGTACATGGAGGCATCCAACATAAAGTCCCAGAGTCTCTGCGAGAGGCTGGGTATGCGCAGGGAGGGTCTTCTCAAGGAGTTCATCTCCTTCGTGGACGGTTCCGACGGCATGCCGATCTACGAGGATACCCTGTTGTTCGCGATACTCCGGGACGAGTGGGAGACCCGCGTCAGACCATGAGCCGGATTCGCAGCATTGTCCGATTCCCTCCCAGCATTCCGCGAGCACCCTCACGGGGCGGTTGCCTGGCATCCGTGAGATGCCCATCCGAGCGGGTCCGTGCGGACGACGGGTTTATTATGGGCTCCGCAATCACAGTGTGATGACATCCGAGCTCGTCTTCGTAGGCCTCGGCCTCAGCGGAACCGACGGAATGACCGTCAAGGCCCTTAACGCACTGAAGGAATGCGACAAGATTTACGCCGAATTCTACACGTCCATGCTGATCGGCACGAAGGTCGAGGACCTGGAGGCGGTGCTGGGCAAGAGGGTCCACATCCTGTACCGTGCCCAGGTCGAGGAGTGCGACGACGTCATCAGGGACGCCATGGAGATGAGGGTGGGGTTCGTAACGGCCGGAGACACCATGTCCGCCACCACCCACGTCGACCTTCGCATCCAGGCCGCCGAGGCCGGGATCCCCGTCAGGGTCTTCCACGGGATATCCATATTCTCCGCCTGTCCCACGTCGCTCGGACTGCAGCATTACAAGTTCGGAAGGACCGTCACGCTGCCATTCCTGGAGGAGAACTACCACCCCAAGTCCCCCTACGACCATATCAAGGAGAACAAGGACAGGGGTCTGCACACCATGATCCTCCTGGACATCAGGGCAGACGAGCTCAGGTACATGACCGCCCACCAGGCGATCGAGTGGCTCATCGAGGGCGAGAAGGCATGGGGGGAGGGACTCATCGACGACAAGACACTGCTCTGTGTCGCATCGCAGGTCGGGTCCCCGAACGAGCGCATCTTCGCCGGGTACCCGCAGGACCTGCTCAAGATGGACCTCGGACAGCCGTTGCACACCCTGGTCCTGCCAGGCAACCTGCATTTCATGGAGGCGTTCGCGCTGGTGAAGTTCGCGGGCGCCCCAGAGGAGATCATCGAGGACGAGTGAGTCCTCCTCCTCCTGACGAGCAAACCTCTTCCTTCTCTTTCACGGTTTAATATACGGTTGGATGTGACATCCACCGTTAAATAGAGTGAAACCCATTTCTTCTCGCTACCAAACAATGGTGATGTGATGGAGAAGAAACAGATGTACGGCGTCGTCGCGGTTGTCGTCGTCGCGGTGATCATTATCGCCGTCGGTGCATGGTATCTCACGAACGACAAAGGCGGCTCAGACGACAAAACGGGGGATAGCTACTACGTCTACCTCGACGGAATGGGTGACGCCAGCGGCTGGCACTCGGGAGTCGGCGAGACCCCCTACGAGGGAGTAACGGACGCCCTCGAGAAGGATGGAATCGAGTATGACATTGCAGAGAGCGGATGGGTGACCTCGATTGCCGGACTCGCATACGACGTAACCAACGGATTCGGCGTTTTCGTCTACACGTCCACAGACCTTTCCAACCCATATACAGGGTATTTCTGCGCAGGGCCGGTCCTTACTGATATCACCGGAAACATCCTTTACATCAGCTACGGCCCCTACGACGATAATTACGACAGCGTGCTCAACCCCGGAACCACCACGGATTCTGCGTTGATGTCAACGGGCCCGTTCGCCGACAAGGACTACAAGCCGCTCGAGTACGATGACACATACTACGTCTACCTTGACGGAATGGGTGACGCGGACGGATGGTACTCGGGAACAGGTTCCAACGGAATGCAGGGAATCATTGACGCTCTCGATGGAAAGGTGGATTGCAAGATCGGAGAGGACGGATGGATCACCTCGATCGCCGGACTCGCCTATGACGGCACGAACGGCTTCGGTGTTTTCACATACACGTCCACCGTGCTGACCAACCCCTACGCGGGGTACTTCGGAGCAGGCCCTACCGTCAACACCGTCACCGGGAACATCCTGTACATCAGCTATGGATCCTACGACGCGAACTATGACAACCTCCTCAATCCCGAAACGACCCTGTCTGGATTTATGTCCGAGGGTCCTTTCGCGAGCACTTAAAACTCTAATGGCGGGAGCACCATCCCGCCCTCCTATCCGGAAAAGGTGCACAGATGGAAGACCGGTCCCGTGTAACCCTGTCAATCGCCATAGTTCTGGCGGGAATCATCCTAGCCATAGCAGTGGGGTCGCTGATCACAGAGGCGGAGACCGACCAGGCCAAGGGCACTGTGATCGACTATGGCGACCGTGACACCCTGTGGACGGAGGCGGAAATCTCCGAGTACGGAACCACCTTGGAGCTGCTCGAATACGCGTGTGTGTCTAACAGCCTGACATTGACGCTGTCCGAGGACGGGTCGGTGTCGGAGCTGGGCGGTGTAGGGAACGCGGACGGCTCGGAATGGGGGCTGTGGGTCATTTACCCGGGATCCATCGAGTGGGTTCAACTGGACGCACCATACACCCAGGACCCATCCGAGTTCACCATCACTTCCTGGTCGTATGTTGCCGAGGGCGAGGAACCGACGGTGGCCGTGGACTACTCTGGGAACCCAATCTACGGATACCAGCAGAAACTCAGGGTGGTCTCCCTGTCCCCGTCCATCACGGAGATACTGGGGTCGATAAAGGCCGAGAACATAATAGTCGGGGTCGATTCCTACTCTGACCATCCCCAGTTCGTGGTCGACGCCGCACGTTCCGGGGAGATAGCCACGGTGGGGACATACACAAGCCCCAGCTTCGAGCTCATCATGGGAACCAATCCGGACGTGGTCTTCGCCGATTCGTCTCAGAGGTCGCATTCGATTATGACGGAGCAGCTCAGGAGCTCGGGCGTGGACGCCGTACTCCTGTATCCGGGTGAAGACCTGGAGAGCATCATGGACAACATCTTCATTGTGGGCACCGTCATCAACTACGAGCTCGCCGCCGAGGAGGTCATAGACGAAACCTACGAGGTTATCGACACTCTGGCGGGGCATGTGTTCACGCCCGAGGCAGGTGGGAAAGTCGACCTGATGATCTCCCTGGAACCCGACATAAGTCCATGGGTATCCGGCTCTGGCACATACCTGAGCAGCATCGCCGGGCTCTTCAACTCCACGAACGTGTTCTCGGAATGGGGAGGGTGGGTCCATGTCACATCCGACAGGATCCCTTACGCCAATCCGGACATGATAATTATAGTCACATCGGAGTACTCCGCAACCCAGGCGGAGTATGACTACCTCTACGCCAACCTGCCGGCACAGTGGAAGGACACGGATGCCTGGAGGAACGGGGAGGTCTACGTCATCTGCGAGAGCGCAGCGGACATGGTCCAGCGCTTCGGACCCAGAACCGCGCAGGTGGCAGAGCTGGTGGCGATGATCTTGCATCCGAACGCCTTCGACATCGATGTACCGAAGATCATAGGCGACGGTTACGAGCAGTATCTGAACTACAGCAGCTACATGGGATATTACTGAGGTTGGAAGATGAACGGAAAGACACTGGCGTCGGTGGCTGTCGTTGTCATCCTGTTGCTGACGGCGGTCCTGGCTCCCGTGCCTGCTGAGGCGTCGGGGGGCACGGACGTGCTGTTGGATGAGGGGAACGGCTCGACCCAATGGGTTCAGGCGGACGGAACCACCGTCGGGGACACCGTCTCCGACGCGCTGGTTGGTCTCGGCAGGGAGTTCAACGTCGAGTCTGGAACGATAGTCGTGGACGGCGTCTCCTCCAGCATGGTCGGCTCGGAGGACACCGGAGGGTCTCTCACCGAGTCCGGAACCACCGGAGTAACGGTCACGTCGGAGTGGCATGTGTTCGTCTGGAAGGAGGGTTCGTGGATGAAGGTCCCGGACCTCGGGATGGCATCGGACGGTTCCCCGCTGGCACTTGCGTTCTATCCCGACGGCGTCGTCCCGGTGGCGACCCCCGACGAGCCCTACGCGATGACGATGTCCAGGGGAGATTCCTCGAACTCGGCGTCGTTCTACGCCACGTACGTCTCATCCGCGGAGTACGAGATAACTTGGACCGATTCGGGTACCGCCCATGCCACGACCTTGTACGCCGGAGGGTACGTTTTTCAGAAGTACGGTATTGATTCGACCGGGAGCGCCAGGCTCGTCTGCATAGACGCGGATGCGGGTCCGGATGCCGGATACGTGTGGGAGTTCAGGTTCATCAGCGGTTCCAACTACGAGTCATCAACCCCACTGATTGTTGGCGAGTACATCTATGTGGCCACGATGACCGGCTTCATCTACAGGATCCCGCTGTATGAGGGGCCGGGGGAGGGTAACTCCAACGTGACGTCCATAGGAGGCGTGCCTTTCTCGGAGGCCGAGCCCGTCGATTCCTTCATCAAAGATTTCGAGGTAGGAACGACCTACGATTCCGGCTTCTCGTCGATGGTCTACAATTCCGGGGCGATATACGTCACGCACTCCAATGGCATGGTGTACTGCTTTGACGGCGACCTCAATCTGGTTTGGTCCCGGATGCTCAATGGCAGCACGTACCTGGTCGCTCCCACGGTGTACGACGGACACCTTTTCACCGGCGCTCTGGACGGCCACCTGTATGTGATGAGGGCTGACGACGGCTCCACCATCGCCGACGGGTTGGTGGCCCAGTACAGGTACCAGTCAAGGGTCTACGGGGGAGTGGGGCAGGTCATAGTCCAGCCAACCGAGTTCGGCACATACAGCCTGTTCTTCACGTTCTCGGATGGCCTGGGCATGAGTCAACTGAACTGTGGAATCGCTGTCTATGAGTTCAGCCCAGAGGACAGGACCCTCGTTGAGAGGTACCGGAACGAGGACGTCGGAGATCTGGGCAGGCACATCATTCCCGTGGACACACCGGGATTCCGTGGCGTTTACTTCGTGGCGTCCCCGGATTCCGGGACCAACCTCTACCGTCTGGACTCAACAGGGAACCTGGAGATGATGACGGAGGGTCTGAAGGAGATCCATTCCGCGCCGGTGCTCGTAAACGGCACATACCTCTACCTCGTGAGCTACTCCTCAGCGGATCCGATATACCAGATATCGTTGGATGGAACGATCGTCGGAACGGCGTCTTGCCCTTCGAACATCCGCAACTTCAACATGATCCCGTTACTGGTTCTCGGGGATATCGTATTCGGCGGTACCGACTCCGGGATATACCGTTTCGATGGGGCTTTCCCAGTCTATGTCGCCCCGAGCTCCGAGCAGGGGCAGCCCGTGATTTTCATCATCGCGGAGATCGTGGCCGCGATTCTCATAGCACTGGGGCTGGTGTACGCGGTTCTGAAGGCAAAGGGTCACGAGAGGCCATTCAACTACATCAGGACCTCCTTCCTCCACTATCTGTACGGAGAGGACCAGTCCCACAACACCCGGAACAGGCACAGACTCAAGTTCGTCGTCATCGTAGGTGCCATCCTCACGTTCCTCTCCTTCACGCTGTGTCTGTGCATAGGGTCCACGTCCATCGAGAGTCCTATGGAGGCGTACTCGGCGCTGTTCTCCGCCATAGCCAAGGGAGGTGTCGGCCTGGACTCCCTCGAGACGACCATCTACGTGTCGAGGCTTCCCCGCACGATCGCCGCATTGGCTGTGGGAATCGGGCTGTCGGTTGCCGGATGCGTCTACCAGGCAATAATCAGGAATCCCCTGGTGGACCCGTACATAATGGGGGTGTCGTCCGGTGCGGGCGTGGCTGCCATAGCCGTCATAGCCTTCGATTTCACGTTCTTCGGGATATTCTCATCCCATTCGATATTCCTCACCGCGATCACGGCATGTGTCGGAGGGCTCATCGCTTTCGGATGCACCATGCTCCTGGCGGAGAAGTCGGGCGGTTCCGCCATAAACTACGTCCTTTCGGGAGTGGTCATCGGGCTGGCGTTCTCCGCGGTCCAGACGATCATGCTGACCATGGCGGGCAACAGGCTGAGCAATGCTCTGTCGTGGCTTTACGGCTCTTTCGCGGAGGTCACATGGTCGCAGGTGGGCATCATCGTGTTCCTGGCGGTGTTCCTTTCACTGGTCCCGCTTATATGGGCGAAGGAGCTGAACCTCGTCCTGCTCGGGGAGGATCAGGCACGTCAGATGGGTCTCAACGTAAGGCGTTTCAACAGATGGATGCTTATCCTCGCATCGATCCTTACCTCGGTGTGCGTCGCCTTCTGCGGGGTCATCGGATTCGTCGGGCTGGTCATCCCCCATCTGTGCAGGATGCTCCTGGGCAGCGACCACAGGATGGTCCTCCCCGCATCCATATGCTTCGGAGGCGTGATGCTGATGCTGGCGGATCTGCTCGCGAGGACGGGATACTACGGCATGGAGTTGCCGGTAGGCGCCATCACCACGGTGATAGGCATTCCTGTGTTCGCTTATCTTCTGATCAAGAGGGGGAGGATGTACGATGGATGAGGTCCCGTTGCTGGAGCTCCGCGATGTGGAGAAGACATACGAGGATGGCTACAGGGCGGTCCGCGGGGTGACGTACAAGCTCGGCCCGGGCCAGCTGGTCGGTCTCATCGGTCCGAACGGGTGCGGTAAGACTACGATGATGAAGTGCATCAACAGGATGCACGACCCCACGGCGGGGGACATCCTAATCGACGGCGAGTCGGTCCTCGACAAGACCCCCGGCGAGATTGCGAGGAAGGTCGCCAACGTGCCCGCGGAGCTGAGGGGCAGCTTCGGGCTGACCGTATTCGAGACGGTGATGCTCGGGAGATACCCGTACCTCAAGAACGTCTGGTGGGAGCCCAAGGAGGACGAGGACATGGTCACGGACGCCCTGGAGAAGTTCGGGGTCTCGCACCTGAAGGACCGCGCTATCGGGGCCCTCTCCTCGGGGGAGAGGCAGAGGGTCCTCATAGCGAAGGCCTACGTCCAGCAGCCCAGGCTGATGCTAGTCGACGAGCCCACCTCCCATCTCGACATGAAGTACAAGCTGGACGTCATGGAGTACCTCAACGCCATGGTGAAGAAGGACATGACCGTCCTGGTGGCGGAGCACGACATCTCGCTGATGGCGAGGTACTGCGACACCTGCATAATCATGAAGAAGGGCGAGATAGTAGGCATGGGGGACCCGAAGAAGGTCATAACGCCGGAGCTCATAGAGGACGTCTACGAGGTCAGCGCGTCTGTCGGATTCGATGATGACGGCGAGCTATTCGTTCTGCCAAAGAGATACATCCGTGGGCATGACACACTTTAAGAATGCCATGCGGATGGGGTTGGCATGGTCAGATGCGTCCGTGTGCCTAAACGCGAGGGGGAGCAGGTGCGCTCCAAGTTGTTCGCCGAGGGTATGCTGGACCTCGGGGCGAGGATACGCTCCGACGGAGACTGCCTGCTGATCCCGGTACTCTGCGAATCGTATCCGGGGTACGAGATCATGGATGCCGATCTGGATGTCCAGGAGCAGCGTTCGACGGACTATCGCGAAGTGGCGGAGGTTCCCGAGGACCTCCGGGATGACCTGCCCTCATCCTTCGATGTCGTCGGGGATGTGGCGATGATAAAGCTCCCTGACGAGCTGAAGCCATATGCTTCCCAGATCGGGGACGCGCTGCTGAAGGTCAACCGCAGCATACGCATAGTGTTCGAGGACCACGGGGTCAAGGGGGAGTTCAGGATCCGCGACCTGGAGAGGATCGCAGGCGAGGGGACCTCCGAGACCGTGCACAGGGAGTTCGGGGTCAGGCTCTACACGGATCCCGCAAGGGTGTACTTCAACCCCCGTCTGAGCAGCGAGAGGGCCCGCATCGCAGGGCTCGTAACGGAAGGGGAGACCGTCATCGACATGTTCGGCGGGGTCGCCCCGTTCGGGACCGTCATGTGCCGTCTGGCGCATCCGAAGGTCGTGTATTCAATCGATCTCAATCCGGATGCGGAGCATTTCGCCAGGATGAATGCGGAGCGGAACCATATTTCGAATCTGCATCCGATGACCGGTGACTCATCGAATCTCGTTTATGGATTGCCAATGGCCAATCGCATAATAATGAACCTTCCGCAGATCGCGGACAGGTTCCTGCCGATCGCTTTGGAAAGACTGGAGCACGGCGGCACCATCCACATGTATAAGATAATCGAGAGGGAGGATTTCCCGCCGTTCCTCGAAAGGCTCGTGTCCGATGCGGCCTCCGACGGACATGACATCTCGATAGAGTACTCGGAGCTCAAGACGTACTCTCCGACGATGAGCGTCTACTCTCTCGACATAAAGAAGGCATGAGCCTTTCAGTCGAGTTCTATGACCGAGGGCGTTCGGATTCCGATCCGCCACGGCCGCTTCGGCATCAGAACCATTCCAATGACATGTGGTTGCGTCTAAGCATTATGAATCAGTAGACTGAATGTTAGACAGCTATCATAAGCCTATTGGAAATGTCATGGAACAACATTCACATGAACGATGCTGATTGATCGCTGAAGCGTTGTCGTGTCAAGGTTGCGGCAGAATCATGATGGCATGATGCCCGTCCGGAACCGTGCATTCGTGGACACATCGATCTCCAGGTGATACGGCCAGACCGGATGGTGGGAGGTCAGGGCGCTGGTTGCCGAGGGATGGGGATATGTGCGGACGTCTGTCGCGCGTCCCCTTCCCTCGAGCTGGTCGAAGGCTCATTTCTTGAGGGGATCCAGGGTGATGCCGGTCTGGCCCTGGTAGTTCCCGCTGCGCTGGGCGTAGTCCTTCAGGGTCTCCGAGTTAAGGGTCTCCATTACCATCTGGCAGAACCTCTCGCCGATGGGGATCTCTACAGGGTCGTCGGTGGCGTTGTATGCCCCGAGGGTCAGAGTGCCCTCGAACCCGGCGTCGATCTTACCGAACGCTCCGATTATTCCCTTTCTGATCCATGTGGTCCTCAGCCAGAGCTGGGCGCAGATGTCCCCCGCCATCCGGACCCTCTCGACTGTGGAGACGTAGAACATGGTGCGCGGAGGAATCGTGACGATGCCATCCCTTTTGATCTCCGGGTCGCCGCGGACGGATATCTCCGCTATGCGTAGGTCGTAGCCGTTGGGGGTCAGGCCCCTCTCGCTGAAGTCGCTTATGCCGATGTACCCGGTCATAAGGCTCTCCATAATGTCCCTGTCGGATAGGATTCCCATGCGGTCCCGATTGGCGACATGATTTATAGGGTCTCCTCGGATTCAGCCTTCATGATCGTACCCCGTTTCATCAGGAAAGGAGACAAACTCGGAGTCACCGCACCCTCGTTCGGAGTGAACGACCCCTTGGATGCCAACAGGTTCGCAAGCGCGAAGGCCATCCTCTCCGACATGGGGTACGAGGTGGTGGAGACCCCAGACGTCTACACCGCTGACGAAGACGGGAGATCGGCTCCCGCCAAGCAGAGGGTGGAAGAGTTCTCATCGCTCCTGGAGGATCCGGAGGTCTCATGCATATTCTCAGCCAAGGGCGGGGACTACCAGTACGAGATGATCCCCATGATGGACTGGGATGCCTACGAATCCAACCCCAAGTGGTTCCAGGGGTATTCAGACAACGCCACGCTGATGTTCAAGATGACCGCCGAGCATGATGTCGCGACGGTCTACTGCGGGAACTTCGGAGATTTCGGAATGGAGAGATGGCATCAGAGCCTGACCGAGAACATGGAGTTCCTGGAGGGGGCCAGGACATTCCAGAGCTCGTTCCCCTACCATGCCACCAACTTCGTGGACAGGGTGACGGGTCTGGAGTCCTTCCAGGAGGATGAGCCGACGGTCTGGGGATCCTCGGCAGGGGACTGCAGATTCTCGGGGAGGCTGATTGGCGGATGCATGGACGTACTGGAGTGGTTCCACGCCAAGGGGACTGCCGACCCGTCTGGTTTCGTCGACAGGTACTCGGACGAGGGCATCGTGTGGTACATGGAGACGTTCGACAGCACGGAGGACAGGATCCGTTCGATGTTCAGGGGAATGGATGCCGACGGGTGGTTCCGGGGATGCACGGGGTTCGTTTTCGGGAGGCCGCTGTTCTACCACGGGGATGTCCCGTACTCGGATCTGGTCACGGAGGAGCTGGCTCACCTGGAGGTGCCCGTTCTGACGGATGCCGATGTGGGTCACAAGGCGCCCAGGATGACGTTCATCAACGGAGTCCTGTCCGAGTTCGACTTCAAGGACGGCGGGTGCACGTTGACCTACGATTTCTCGCACAGCTGACTGTGTCTTGTCGAGGGTCCCCCTGTCCGTTATCGGGGGTGCTGCCATGCCGTCTTACGAGTCTAACTGGACGGTGTCCTTCAAAAACGAAGAATGGAGAAAGATGGTGCAAGGGACGAGATTTGAACACACCTTGTTGAGCACGTCAAATCAGTCGAAACCGTTCCGCAGCAAAGGAACG
>CALUNK010000048.1 GCA_944321985.1 Candidatus Methanomethylophilaceae archaeon | reverse complement strand
ACGTATCCGAAGTTGCCGATGAAGTTCATGAACGGCATCATCATGCCGCCCAGGAACTGCGACATGAACCCGGACCTGTACAGGCTGTTGTTTATCCTGTCGAAATCCTGCTTTGCCGCCTTCTCTCCGCCGTAGGCCTTCATGACCAGATGGCCGGAGTACATCTCCTCCACATGGCCGTTCATCCTGCCGAGGTCGCTCTGCTGGCGTTCGAAGTACTTCTGAGACTTGCCCATGACGACGGCCATGAATGCGAAACCCACCAGCGATGACAGGATGGCAGTGACAGCCATCGTGACGTTGGTGTACAGCATCATCACCACCGAGCCTCCCAGGAGGGTGGTCGCGGTCGCCATCGTGCTGATGCTCTGGTTCATCGACTGCCCGAGGGTGTCGACGTCGTTGGTGATGCGGCTCATCACGTCCCCGGTGGTGTTGGAATCGAAGTAGCGCAGGGGCAGCCTGTTGATCTTCTTCGAGATGTCGCGACGGAAGTTGGAGGCCGTCCTCTGTGAAATGGTGGTCATGATGTACTGCTGGACGAACGTAAGTATGGCGCTCACCGCGTACAGGGCCACGAGTATGAGGCACAGAGACACTATGCCGTCCAGGTCCATCGGGCCGTAGAGGCCGTTCTCGATCAGGTCCGTGACGTCGCTGATTATGTTGGGTCCGGCAAGAGTGAGCACCGTCCCCACGCATGCTATGACAAGGGCGGCGATGAACGGGGCCTTGTAGCGGTCCATGTACTGGAACAGGCGTCTCCATGCCAGTCTGAAATCGTTCGCCTTCTCCCTCTTCACGGGGCTGTTCCCGTGCGGGCCTCCTCTGGGTCCAGGGCTCATAGTCCCAACTCCTCGTCGGAGAACTGCGATTTTGCGATGTCGAGGTACACAGGGCAGTTGCGTAGCAGTTCCTCGTGTTTTCCGATTCCCACGACCTCTCCGTCGTCTACGACGACTATCTTGTCCGCGTCCATGATCGTTCCGATCCTCTGGGCGACGATGAGTGTGGTGGCATCCGATATCTCATTCTTCAGGGTGTCTCTTAGAGTCCTGTCTGTCCTGTAGTCCAGGGCGGAGAACGAGTCGTCGAAGATGTAGATCTCCGGGTCGCGGCATACTGCCCTGGCGATGGACAGTCTCTGCTTCTGTCCTCCAGACAGGTTGGTGCCTCCCTGGGAGACCTCTGATTCATACTGTCCTTCCTTCGCCTCCACGAACTCTGTGGCCTGTGCGATGCGGACGGCCCTCCGAACCTGGTCCTCTGTGATAATTTCGGACTCGTCCCCGTATCTCACGTTGGAGTCTACGGTTCCCTTGAACATGAACGCTTTCTGAGGCACATATCCGATCCTGTCCCTGAGGTCCTGCAGCCTGTAGTCCCTGACGTCGATGCCGTCCACCAGGATCTGGCCTCCGGTGACGTCGTAGAACCTGGGTATTAGGTTGACTATCGAAGTCTTGCCACTACCTGTGGCGCCGATGAACGCCACGGTCTCGCCTCTGGACGCAGTGAAGCTGACATTGTGCAGGACATCCCCGGATGTGTCTGGATATCTGAACGAGACGCTCCTAAATTCTACCGACCCTTCGCGTGGGACATCCCCGGCAGCCCCAGGCCCGTCCCTGATGGAGGGCTCGGTGCAGATGACCTCCTGTATACGCTTGGATGCAACCATCGCACGGGGCAGGATCATGAAGATCATGACCAGCATGATGAAGGACATCACAATCTGCATCGCATAAGAAGAGAACACAATCATGTCCGAGAAGAGGATCATCTTGTTCGCAGGCATCGCTGCTGCGTTTATCAGCAGGGCGCCTATCCAGTAAATCGATAGAGCGAGGCCGTTCATGACTAGCATCATGGTGGGGAACATAACCGCCAGGGCACGGTTGGCAGACAGGTTTGTGTCTGTCAGCGTTATGTTGGCCGCTTCTGATTTCGCTTCTTGATACGATTCGGCGTTGTATGCGCGAACCACACGGATGCCCGCGAGGTTCTCCCTCGTGACCCTGTTGACGTTATCAGTCAGTCCCTGGATCCTCTTGAACCTGGGGATGACGTAAAGCATGATGGCGGATATCACCGTCACGATGGCGACGACGGCGATGGCGGTGGCGACCGTCCACTCCCAGTTCTTGTCCAGGATCTTCATTATCGCCCAGATCGCCATTATGGGAGCTCTGATCATGACCATCAGCCCCATGGATGTGGTCGTCTGGATCTGCGTTATGTCGTTGGTGGAACGGGTTATGAGGCTAGATGTCGAGAAGCGGTTCATCTCCTCCAATGAAAACGTCTGCACTCTGGCATACTCCAAATCCCTAAGGCGTTTGGAGAATGATGTGGCAATCCAAGCGGCGATACATCCCACTATGATGGAGACAATTAGGCTACCGAAGGCACAGAGCAACATCATGCCACCGTCCCCGTACACGACGTTCATGTCCGTGTCAGGGCTGATAATTTCGGTCGTGATTGTGGACATGTATCCGGGGATTTCTAGTTCCAGGTAGACCATGGATGCAATCAGCACGACGCACGCCGTTATTGCCGCCCACTCCCGCGCTTTCAGGTATTTCAGTATCATTCCGTGCCTCCTGCGAATCTGATTCCGATAGTGCCTGCTCCGTTCTCCGGGATTTCCTCCCTCTTTTGCGGAGGGGTGAGCACGAACGCCATCGTATGGAGCTTCTGCTCTGGGGAGGTGCGTGAGAGATAGGGCTCGATGAGTTCCACGAACCTCCATGCCAGCGTTTTTGCTTCATCGTTGGTGGCGTACATTCCGATGGAAGCGAAGCCCGTGATATCCTTTTCCAAGTCGGCATCAGGGTCATTCGCGTATTCCTGGAAGTCCCTGATCAGACCAAGAGAGAAAGAACTGAAGAGGTTGCAGTAGCCGGCAACATCGTTGTTTCTTGTCAGGTCCACGTCGAAGTGCTTGAAGTCTATGGAAAGGTCATAGGTCCTCTCAGTCATGGCGCGAATCTTGGTCTCCGCCACAACATCCAAAATCCCGTTCTCCTGCATTCCGTTGAGTGTCCTGTAGAGGGTGGTCTGAGACGCTCCAGTCTCCCGCAGAATCTCCTTGGCCGTCATCGGACCGTTCCTTCCCAGGAGCATTATTATCCTGAGTTTCAGTGGATTTCCGACGCAGTTCTGGACCTCTGCCAGTTGCAATGCCATACTTGAACGTGCATTGCTCAATATATCAATGTTTCCAAAACGGTAATGTTTCTTCAATGGTAATGTTTCAGTTAAGGGTTGTGGCGGGGTATCCCCCGCTCAGATTGCGCTTACGTTGAGTAGTGCGGCTCTGGTGTCTGCCCTTCCCAGGATCGAACCGTATATTTTGGTGCTGGAGATGGTGGCTTTCACCAGTTCTGGATCGACATCCTCGTCTGCGTAGACCATTCCGACGACTTCTATGTCTCTTTTCTCTCCGGTCTCCTTGAGTCTCTCAAGGTCCTTGCGTCTGAGCCTGACTATGCGGAAGTTCGTGAGTCCCATTTTTATGCCTCCCTCCTAAGTAGATCTGGGGGTGTGGCGATGAATGCGAGCGTGTGCAGAGTCTGGTTCTCGGTCTTACGTACCTGGGCGGGGCGGATGATCTCCAGAATCTTCCTGTACATCTCTTCTAGCTCTTCAGTGGTGGCGTACACCGGGACGGCGAAGAACCCCGACCCGTCTTTTCTTAGGTCGATGTCCTCCCTCCTGGTGTATTCTTCGAACGTCCTAAGGAGGTTGAATGCGAAGCCCATGAACAGCTTGAAGTAGGTGTCCCCGTCGTTTTTCATCATCATCTCATCTATACCTCCCTTGAATTCCTCATTCAGGGAGTAGCGTTTCTCGACCACGGCTCTAACCTTGGTCTCGGATACCGTGATGATGATCTTGTTCTCCTCCATGCTCTTAAGCGCGCGGTAGAGCGATGCCTGGGGAATCTTGGAGTCGTACGACAGTATCTGTTTGGGTGTCAGCGGGCCGTGCTCGTTGATCATCATCATGACCCTGGCTTTGAGCGGATTGCCCAGGCACTCCATGACAGACTCTAGCTCCATCACCATGTCAGGGTGATAATATTATCCAGTATATAACATTATCAATATGATAATGTTCTAAGATGGAAAATGTTCTCATAAGGAGGATGAATCAGATGGAAGTTTGTGAAAAGGAAGGTGAGGGGGCGGATCCCCCTCGTTTCAGATGCTTAAGTCACTCGGACTTCTTCTTGTCCAGCAGATCCTTTTCAGCCTTGGTCATGAGGAATCTGGGCCCCTTCCAGTTCCAGTCGCCGAGCAGGTGCATAACCGCCGGGACGATGTACGTTCTGACGATCAGTGCGTCGCACAGGATAGCGAAGCACAGTGCGAATCCGAACTGCTGAAGCATGCCCATTGAGGATAGCATGAGGGTTCCGAAGGCGCCTCCCATGATAAGTCCGCAGATGGTGATGACCGAACCGGAGTGGACGACAGCATGGTGGATGGCGTCGTCGTTGCTCATGTTGTGGAACCTGACGTTCTCCTTGATTCTGGTTGTGAGCAGGATGTCGTAGTCCATCCCCAACCCGAGGCATATGACCAGCAGGATCAGCGGAATCAGCCAGGTGACCTCGTCGCCGAATATCAGGTGTGTGGCGGCCAGGGTCCAGCATATGCTCATCAGGATGGTGGCCACGGACCTGAACGGGATCGTGTACGACTTCATCACGAAGAACAGCAGGATGATGATAAGAATCACCACGAGAATCTCGATATTGGTGAACTCGCCGGATATGATCTCGGAGATGTCGTACATCACGACAGCGGTTCCGGTGACCCAGGAAGCTGTGATTCCCGTGTTCTCTGACACGAATCTGTTGACGGAATTCTGAAGGAACGCGATCGAGTCCATCGATGTGGGGGACATGGCCGCCTCATGGGTGGATGCGGACAGTTTGATGTAGGTAACATCTCCCGTGCCGTCAGCAGATGAGACGAATGATCCTCCGATGAGTCCCAGGCTGTCGTTCACGATGTAGTCGACGGTTCCTGCACCGGTGATGAGAATCAGAGTGTCAACCACATTACTCTCCATGCCTGGGGGGATGTCTGTAATGCCAAGCATTTTGAATACATCGTCGAACGCGCCCTGCTGCAGGTAGTATGCGTACTGCTGCTGAATCTGAGGGATAGCCTGTTCGAGGACAAGCATTTCGGTAGACGGGGCGCTTCTAATCGTCTGCTCCAGAATCTGCGGGGCAGATGCCACGAGCATCATCAACTGGTTGGGGTCGTAGGGATTGGTTATGCCTGCATTGGCTAGAGCCGAGGTGACATAATGGTTCCACATGAACGGTCCGGTCATCGACGAGATGTTTTCGTCGCCTGTTTCTGGATCGGTCACACTCGACATCATCTCGTTCAGTGCGGTACTTTGTCCCTCGTTCCATGTCTGAGACCACGTCAGTGTGTATCCCGCTGGTTTTGTCGGATCCAGGAGATCCATCTGGATGCCAATAGTGGCGATGGGCTCGTCATACTGAAGAATGACGTAGTCGGGATAGATCATTCCCTGGTCGGCGTATTCTCCGAGCAGATCCATGCCGGCTTCAGAATCTCCGGTCATGAGAGAACTAGTCATGTCATAGGATGTCTCCGACTCGGCAGTGACGTACAGCGCGGGTATGGTGATTAGCACTGCGACGACTACAATGGCCTTGGCGTGTTTGAGTGTGAATCTTGAGGATTTGTCGAAATACGAGTTTCCTACCCTGGAGCACCAGGCGAACCAGCCCTTTGTGGCCTTGCCGCCATCGTGGTACTCTTTCATCTTGGTGGGCCAGAAGATTCTGTCTCCGATAACCTCAAGGAGTGCGGGGATGAAGGTTAGCGCGGCGAGAAGGGCCACGACGATTCCAAGCGCTAGACAGATTCCCATAGTTGAGATCATGCTAAACGAGCAGATTGACATGGTGCCGAATCCGATGATGACCGAAGCGCCTGAGATTGTGATCGACTCGCCGGCCCATTTGATGGCGCTGTGAAGGGCGTCATGGTGACTTTTACCGTCGCGCATCTCTTCTCTATAACGGGCAAGGATGAAAATGCAATAGTCGCATCCCGCACCCATCATTGAGACCAGTAGCAGAATCTCGGTGATGAAGAAGATGTTCATGAAGTACATCAGTCCATAGATCAGGCCCATAGTGACCGCGAACGCCACTCCCATGGTGACGGGGGGCATCGCCGAGGTTATGAACGACCTAAAGAACAGTCCGACAAGTATCAGAATCATCAGGACCGTGAAAATGTCGATGTGAGAGATGTCCTCCATTGCGCCGTTCTCCATATCGTAGGAGACGGCAGGGTTTCCGGTGAGGTACACGGGCAGGGAGTGATTGATGTCCGCGTCTGCGAGTATTGCATTGATCTCGTCTCTTAGCACAGGGGTGTCGTCGATAACGTCGCCGTTCCACTCAGGGTCGTATGAGAGGGAGAGCACCACGATTCCCGAACCGTCCTCGTGGGGATTAGATATCGATGTATCCATGAGGAGAGACACGGATTGGATTTTCTGAGCTACAGAACCGTTCTCCGTCACATAAGTAAACGATCCTTCGGGTGCGTTCTGAAGGATTTCCGCAATCGTCAGGGCCTGAAGGTGCTCCTCTTCGTTATCGTATCCGATTACGATCATAGGTAGCGCCGAGGCATCCGTGTCGGACGATGGGAAGTACGTCCCGATAATCTCGAAGCCCTTCATGGACTCCGATTCTTCAATGCCCATCTCATTCATGTCGTAGCTCATGTTCTGGAAAGCGTTGATAGCCGGAATTGCGGCTACCAGCAGGATTACAATCCAGGCTATCAGGATGAGCTTAGCATGTTTGATGATGGCATCGGCTAGTCTGTCATATGCCATGAATTAATAAACAAGAGTCTGTATAAAAAGGGTTTAACATTTGTTTCCATATTGGAGGTCAATTAGGACAAGGTCCCACAGTGACCTTGATTAAAAGAAGGTGTATGGTGGTTTATTTTTGTTCAGTGGGACAGTCCGAACTGCTCGATGTCTCTGGGTCCGAGACTTCCGCGGTATTCCGCTAGGGCATCCTTCCTCAGAACGCGGTTTGTATCCGTGAGGACGTATACCTTCGGGCTAGCGAATCCTGCGAGCGACGGGTCAATCAGAAGCACACCTTTTCTTCTGTCAGGTTCGCGTGTTACGGTCCATGCGGTGACGTAGTCGCCTTTCATTTCCTTGATCAGGACCATGCTGTTTTTTTCACCGGTATTCAGGACTGCGTCATTAAGTCTGAAGACGTCTCCTATTCTGGGTTTGGAGTGTTTGGTCGGAGGCTTGAAGTAGCCGAGATTATCTCTCATGGGTTGCTGATACTGAAGATTCACTCCCTTTGTTTGCGATTTCTGGACAGGTTTGGACTGAGCATCCATCCATTTTTTCGCTTCTGCATCTCCCTTGGCGGCCATGCGTTTCAGGGCCTCCAACGATTCCGGCAGTCTGGCCGATTTGATCAGCCATTTCCTGGCCTCGTCCGGGTCTGTTTGTAGGAGCGCCAACCCCAGCGCACTCTGTGCTTTGATGTCCTCGTACTCCGCCCTCTTCTTGAGCTGTGCCAAGGACGCTGAGTCGCCTGCTCTGGCCTTCTCTGCGGTCTGCTCCGGCGTATCCGGCTTCCTCACGGGGGCAGTCTTGACGGGAGGCTTTGCCGGTTTTGGAGGCTCCTTGACGGTCTTCAGGACGCGCCTTGCGTCCTCGTTGGTCCTCGCAAGGGCCTTCAGCTGGTCGTACGCCTGACGGTTGCCCTTGTCGATCTCCATCGTGAGTCTTATTATGTGAAGCGGTACGGCCATGTTATTCTCCAGACCCTCCAATGTGGAACGACATTAAGAACATGCGTGGGAGGCCGTAACTTAGTGCGAACTCTTTGTAGGTCTGAAGCCTGCACACTCGCCAGGGCCACGGAGCGACATGTGCCAGCACAGGGATTTCCATGCGAGGGCGCCATCAACGGACGGGGCCGTTGCGATCCTCCGTCTAAAGATTATTTTTATATTATACCCGACTACGCACTCTCGTTAGCCATGGCACAGTATGACTCTTCATCCATCGAGAAACGCTGGGAGGAGATGTGGAAGAAAGAGGCAGTCTACCGCTTCAATCCCGAATCGGACAAGCCCGTCTTCAGCATCGACAACCCTCCGAGGTACACATCCGGATCCCTCCATCTGGGGCACGCCACAGGGTACTCCCTGATTGACTTCGCGGCCCGCTACAAGAGGATGCGCGGATACAACGTGTTCTTCCCCCTCTGCTTCGATGTCAACGGAACGCCCATCGAGGTCAAGGTGGAGAAGAAGTACGGCATCAACAAGCTCAACACGCCCAGGCAGGAGTACAGGGCTAAGTGTGAGGAGTACGCCAACGGGTTCATCGAGGAGATGACCCATCATTTCGAGATCCTGGGGGAGAGCATGGATCCCAGCATCTACTACCAGACCGACGCCCCCTACTACAGGAGGATCACGCAGCTCTCCTTTGTCGACCTCTTCAACAGGGGACTGGTCTACAAGGCCAACTTCCCGGTCAACTGGTGTCCCAGCTGCATGACCGCTCTCGCCGACGCCGAGGTCGAGTACAGGGACAACGTCAACAAGCTCAACTACATCAAGTTCCAGATAGAGGGCGAGGACGGCCACGTCCTAATCGCCACCACCAGGCCCGAGCTCCTCTGCACATGCAAGGCGGTCGCCGTCCATCCCGACGACAAGGAGAAGGAGCATCTCATCGGCAAGACTCTCGTCGCCCCGCTTTTCGGCAAGAGGGTCCCCGTCATCTCCGACCCCAAGGTCCAGATGGACTACGGGACGGGAACCGTGATGATATGCACCATCGGTGACAAGGACGACCTCGAGTGGGTCATGAAGTACCACTTCGAGCTGGAGAAGGGAATCGACGAGTCCGGCAGGATGACCGAGCTCGCCGGCAAGTACGCCGGGATGACCGTGCTCGAGGCCAGGGAGGCCGCCATCGAGGACCTGAGGGAGCAGGGCATCCTGGTCAAACAGGAGGACAACCCCCAGCAGGTCTCCATCTGCTGGAGGTGCCACAGCCCCATCGAGTACCTCCAGGTGCCCCAGTGGTTCCTCAAGACCATCGACTTCAGGGAGAAGATCCTGGAGAGGGCCGACCAGATCAACTGGTACCCCGAGTTCATGAAGGTCAGGCTGCAGGACTGGGCGAACTCCCTCGAGTGGGACTGGGTCCTGAGCAGGCAGAGGATATTCGCCACGCCGATCCCGGTGTGGGAGTGCGAGAAGTGCGGGCACGCCGTCTGCGCCACCAGGGAGATGTGCTACTGCGACCCCACCCTGGACGTCCCGCCGGTGGAGAAGTGCCCGGTCTGCGGCGGCAAGCTCGTCGGATGCACCGACGTCTTCGACACCTGGATGGACTCCTCCGGTTCCTCACTGTACAACACGTTCTGGGAGAGGGACCCCGAGCTCCACAAGAAGCTGTTCCCCATGTCGCTCAGGCCACAGTCACATGACATCATCAGGACCTGGGCGTTCTACTCCATCCTCAGGGCGGAGCAGATCGAGGAGTCCATCCCATGGGAGAACATCATGATCCACGGGTTCATCATGGCCCCCGACGGTACCCCGATGCACTCGTCCATCGGAAACGTCATCGACCCCATACCCATCCTCGAGAACTACGGCGCGGACGCCCTCAGGTACTACGCCGCCACATGCTCGCTCGGAATCGACCACGCCTTCAGGGAGAAGGACGTCGTCCGCGGAAGGAAGCTGTGCAACAAGGTCTTCAACATCGGCCAGTTCGCCGGGAGGTTCCTAGAGGACGTTCCGAAGGAGATGCCCCAGCTGAGAACCTCCGACAGGTGGATCCTGTCCAAGTTCTCCAAGACCGTCAGGGCGGTCACCGACTACTTCGAGGTATACCAGTTCGACAAGGCGATGAAGGAGGTCGAGGGATTCATCTGGCACGAGCTCGCCGACAACTACATCGAGATGATCAAGGGCAGGTCCGACGACGCCGTCAGGTGGACCCTGTACAACGTGCTGCTGGGAAGCCTGAAGATGCTGGCGCCGTTCATGCCCCATGTGACCGAGGACGTCTACCAGGACAGGTTCAGGGCTATCGACGGATGCAGGAGCATCCACCTGACCTCCTGGCCGGAGCCGATCCTCGAGGACGAGGGTGCGGAGAGGGCAGGGGAGCTCCTGTCCGACGTGCTCGCCGCCGTCAGGGCCTGGAAGTCCGACAAGAAGGTCCCGCTCAACGCGGAGCTAGTCATGGTCGAGCTCGTCGGGGCCGACGCCCAGCTGCTCGAGTCCACTAAGGACGACATCTCGGAGACCACCAAGGCCAGGGACGTGGTCATCGCACCCGAGGCCAAGCTCACCGAGGAGGTCGTCGGGGTCAAGCCGGTGCATGCGAAGCTAGGGCCGGCGTTCAAGGCCCAGGCGAAGGCCATAGTGTCCGCCGTGGCCGCCATGACTCCTGCGGATGCAGCGGCCGCCCTCGCCAACGGTTCGATCGACATCGAAATCGACGGGGAGAAAGTCTCCGTCGGTGCCGAGTACTTCGAGCTGGACAAGCGCCTGATGCTCGACGGCAAGGCCGTGGAGACCATCCAGGTCGGCAACGTGCTCGTCCTGATCGAGCTCTGATAAAACTATAAAAGCCGGCCCGAAAGGGCCGGCGCTGATTATCGACAGCGGGACCTCCCCGGGATGCGAACTTCGTGCGGGGAAATCTAAAGCCAGGCGGGGATCTCCAGCAAACCTTTCAAGGACAGGCACTCGGAGCAGATGCAGTGGTATAATCCTTCGAGTGGATCGACTTCGACGTTCTTGATGCCGTGCCTCCCGATCTGGGAACGGTCATTGATTCCTTACAGGGGCTTGTCGATCCTGTCCGCAGGGATGCGATCCCGAGGTTCATCAGGTCGAGGGTCGACGACCATCACTCGTTCATTTTTAATTTCAAAAAACAGGCGGGGGCAAGAACCCCCGTCGATCCAAAGGTTTACTGGGAAGGGCCGTTGCGTGCGTTGTGTCTTGCCTCACGCTCAGCCTTCTTCTCCTTCCTCTTCTCTTCCCTCTCGTGTTTAGATTCGGGTTTGTTGTCTTTCATCGTGTGCATACGAGTCACTTCCTTTGTTTCCGGGGCATATGTGTCGTTACGCTTTGTGCTCCTTCCTCTCTTCTTTCTCCTTTTCCTTCTCAGCCTTGTGGGCCGCTCTCTCCTCGTGCCTCTTCTCGCGGGCCTCTCTCCTTTCCTCCTTCTTCTCTTCCCTAGTCTCTTTCTTCTCGTCGGTCATCTTGGTCACCTGCGATTCTTTGGTGTCTCGGTTCGGTCGGGTCCCAATCGGATCCTTCCTTTCTGCAGACGCTTGGATGAAGAGTCTCCTGGAACGGTATTTACGCTATGTGGTTCGGTCATCGAACAGAAATGTGGGTAAAGCGAAGGATATAAATCTGATAACAAATACTATATATTGAATCTGTTTGCGCTTCTCAACATCTATTAATTTAGAGCACGTAGGCGTTCAAAGATACGGATAAGAGGGCGGTCTGTCGACGGGACCATGGTGGGCTGTCCACTCCTTCCACGTGCTTCTCTTCGCTCTTATGGCTCGACTCGGTCGAGCCGACACTTATCGGGTCTCCCCATCGGCAGGAGACTGTCGGAAGGTGTTGTCCCCGCCCGAGAACGACCGGGCAGGGGCTTTAGATGGTTTGATCAGTTCTTCGCCTTGGCGATTGCTGCGTCGACGTAGCCCTGCCAGGCCTGCTCCAGGTCGGGGCGCTGGATGGTGTCGAGGACGTACTGGGCGAACTCGTC
>CALUNK010000047.1 GCA_944321985.1 Candidatus Methanomethylophilaceae archaeon | reverse complement strand
CTTCACGGAGTTTCTCTGCTATGGCTGGTCCTACTCCTGGTATGTCTTCAAGGGTTTTGGTGACCATTGGGATTTCCCTCCATTGATTCCAACGTCGATGGTGTATTTAACCGAGAGCCGGGGGTGACCGAATAGGCCGAATATCCATTAACGGGGTTTGAACAAAACGCTTCCGAAGAGGCTGTGAACGTGCGTGCACGGTCACTGTGTTAAGTAGAAAGGGGATGAAGGGGCCGCCCCTTCGTCGGGGCGGCGGTTTCGATCATTCGTAGGAGCCGCGTTCCATCCTCTCGAGCGCGATCCTTATGCGCTCGACAGGCTCGGTCACGGTCATCCTGATGTATCCGTCGGCGCTCTCGCCGAATCCCGAACCGGGAGTGACGATGACTCCGATGTCGATCATCTTCTGGGTGAATTCCGCCGATGACATGCCGCAGTTGAACCAGATGTAGAACGTGCCTCTGGGCATGACGACGTCGTAACCGAGCTTTCTGAGGCCCTCCACGAGGACCTTCCTCCTCTCGGCGTAGATCGCCATGTTGTCGGCTATGGCCTTCGGGATCTTCCCGTCGTCCCCGTACATCTCCAGTGCCCTTATCCCCGCCTTCTGGATGAAGATGGGGGCTCCGGAGTCCGTCTGTCCCTTGCACTTGGTCAGTCCCGCTATGAGGTCCGGGTGCCCGACGGCGTATCCCAGCCTGAAGCCGGTCATGTTGAACGTCTTGGAGAACGATCCGAACTCGATGGCGTCCGGGCCGACCTGCAGGATCGAGGGGGCCTGGTACCCGTCGTAGCACATCTCGGAGTAGGCAGCGTCGTAGCACAGGATGGTGCCGTTCTCCTGGCACCAGCCGTAGACCTTCTTCAGGTAGTCCAGGTCGCAGGTGGCACCAGTGGGGTTGTTCGGGTAGTTAATGTACAGCATCCTTGCGCCCTTGGGGCACTCGTCCACATCCAGCAGCCAGTTCTTCTCCGCCCTAAGGGGGATCTTGACGCATTTGGCCTCGTTAAAGATGGTGGCGGCACCCGAGTACACGGGGTATCCGGGCGAGGGGGCGATGATGGTCTCGCCGGCGTTGACGAAGGCCTGGGCGATGTTGAAGATCCCCTCCTTCGATCCGATGGTGATGCACACCTGGGTGTCGGGGTCGATGTCGAGGTCGAACCTCTTCTTGTACCATGACGCGACGGCCCTCCTGAGGTCCTTCTCCCCCTGGGAGGAGGAGTACTTCTGGTTCTCGTTGACTCCCGCCTGCTTGCACAGCTCCTCGACGATGCAGTCGGGAGTGGGCAGGTCGGGGTCGCCTATGCCGAAGTCGATCATGTCCCATCCCGCCGCCCTCTTTTCGGCCGAGAGCTTCTCCAGCCTTACGAAGAGGTACGGGGGGATCTGTTTCAGTCTGTCTGCCTGTTCGAAAGTTGTCATCATATCGCCTCTGTCTCGCCCTCGAAGACCAGCTCTGCCGGCCCCTCCATGAGGACGTATCCGAGATCCTTGTCTACGGTGATCTTTAACCATCCGCCCGGGAGGTGGACGTCGACGGGAACCCCGAAGGGAACCAGTCCGTTGAGGGCGGCAGCCGTGGTGCTGGCGCATGCCCCCGTCCCGCAGGCGAGTGTCCATGCGGCGCCCCTCTCGTAAACGCGTATGTATATCTTTCCGTCCTCGACCCTGCAGAACTCCACGTTGGTCTTGCGCGGGAAGAACGGGTGGCGTTCGAGGATGGGCCCCAGCCTGTCTATCGTGGCGTCGTCCATCTCCGTGAACGTGACGAAGTGCGGGTTCCCCATGGATACGGCGTTCGCCCTGAAGCTCACCCCGTCCGTCTCGAACGGCTGGTCTATGAACCTGCCGTCGTGGTCCACGGGGACCGTCCTCCCATCGAGGATGGGCGCGCCCATGTTGATCCTAACGGTCCTGACCTCCCCGTCATCGACGGAAACCGTGGCCTCCAGATCGCCGGCAAGGGTGTGGATGGAGAACACCTCCTTGTCCACCAGGCCCTTGTCGTACGCGTACTTGGCTACGCATCTGATGCCGTTGCCGCACATCTCCGCCTCCGTCCCGTCGGCGTTTATGATGCGCATGGTTATGTCTGTGCCCTCGCCGGGCATGACGTAAAGGACGCCGTCGGCACCGATGCCGAAGTGGCGGTCGCACATGGCCTCGCACCATCCCGGGTCGATGACCACTCCGCCCTTCGTCCCGTCGATCAGGACGAAGTCGTTTCCGAGCCCCTGGTACTTCCAGAACCTCATCTCAGGAGCCTCTCCGGGATGATCTGGTGTCTCCACTGCTCCTCCTCGGTCTCGGCTTCGCGGATCAGGTCCGCCTTGCCGTCGTTGACTAGGACTTCGGCGCACAGCGGGCGCGAGTTGTAGTTGCTGGACATGGAGAACCCGTACGCTCCGGCGTTGTACACGGCGACAAGGTCGCCCTCGCGGGGGTCAGGGAGGACCCTGTCATGGGCAAGGTAGTCCCCGGACTCGCAGATGGGCCCCACGACGTCGTATTTGTCGGTGCAGGCCTTGCCGAATTTGTTGGCCAGGGCAACGTAGTGGTACGAGTCGTACATGGCAGGCCTGATCAGGGTGTTGAACCCGGCGTCGCAGCCGACGTACTTCTTGGTGCCGGCGTCCTTGACGTCGTTCACCCTTGTGAGCAGAACGGTGGTGTCGCAGACGATGTACCTCCCCGGCTCGAGGATGAGGGTCTTGATGTCGGTCTCCTCCTGGATCATGTCGGTGATGTTCATGGCCAGCTCCCCGACCTCCATCTCCTCCTCCTGGGGTTTGTAGGGCACACCGATGCCGCCTCCCATGTCGATGAACTCCAGGTCGATGCCGACCGCCTTGATCTCGTTCACGAGCTCAATGAGGACCTCCATCATGTCCATGAAGGGCTCGACCACCTGCCCTCCGGAGCCGATGTGGGCATGGATGCCCCTGATGTTGAACCCAAGGTCCTTGGCTCTGGCGTAGGTGTTGATGACCTCGTCGAGGGGGATGCCGAACTTGGCGCCCTTGGACCCGGTGATGACCTTGGCGCTGTGGCCGGAGCCGATGCCAGGGGTGATCCTGAACGACACGTCGGATCCGGGTGCGATGTTTGCCAGCCTCTCCATCTCGGAGACCGAGTCCAGGTTGATCATGACGCCGAGGTCAGAGACCGCCTTCAGTTCGGCGTCGCTGACGTTCACGCCTGTGTACATGATCCTGTCCGGGCTGTAGCCGGCCTTGAGGCAGCTCTTGATCTCCCCAATGGAGACCGCGTCTATGCCGGAGCCCTCCTGTTCCAGGACCTTCAGTATGGCCAGGTTGGTGTTGGCTTTGCATGCGTAGTGGATCTTGGTGTCCATGTACCTGGAGAAGGCGCCGTAGATGCGTCTGTAGTTGTCCCTGAGCCTCTGTTCGTCAGTGACGTACACGGGGGTGCCGAACTCCTCGGCTATCTCGACGGCGGATTTGCCGCCGATCATCATGACCCCGTCTTTTCCCTCGAATTCCCTCATCATTCAATCACACCGATGTACTTGTCATGCAGGATCTTCACCACTTCGACGACCTTGCTCATGGGGACGACGAAGTTCAGCGACACGTCGGATGCTCCCTCGGAGATCATCTCCACGTTCGCATCGGCTTCCTTCACGGCCGAGAATATGTCGCCGGACACTCCGCACTTGTCGAGAAGGTTGTCTCCGACGGCGCAGATCAGCGCCACGTTGTTCTTAACGTCGATCCTCTCGATGTCGCCCCCGCTCAGGCCGTTGAGCTGCCTGAGGGTCATCTTCACGTCGTTGTTGTGGACCAGAAACGCGACGGTGGAGAGCGAAGTGGATATGGAGTAGATTATCACGTTGATCTCAGCGATCTTCTCGATGATCCTGGCGACCATCGCCGGCCTGTAGGCGATCTCCGCCGAGCTGATGGTGATGATGGACAGGTCGGTCTTCGCGGCGACGCTCCTCAGGAGCTCGTTCTTGGATTTCCTGAGGTGGTGGATCAGCGTACCCGGCTCGTCCGGCCTGAAGGAGTTCTTGACCTTCAGGGGGATGTGCTTGAGCCTGACGGGCTCTATGGTCCTGGGGTGCAGGACCTTCGCTCCGAAGTATGCGAGTTCGGCGGCCTCGCCGAAGTTCATCTCGTCGATCTTCACGGCGTCGGGGATGATCCTAGGGTCGGCGGACATGAACCCGTCGACGTCGGTCCAGATCTCCAGCACGTCGGCGTCGATCGCGTTAGCGACTACGGCGGCAGAATAGTCCGACCCTCCCCTGCCGAAAGTCAGCGGCTTCCTCTGGGAGTTGACCCCGTAGAACCCCGTTATTATGGGGATGACGCCCATGGCCAGCAGGGGCTTGACCTTCATCGTCATGCCCGTGGCCGTGTTCAGGAGGTCCGCGGACCCCGACATGGGCTGGCCAACCGCGACGATTCCCGCCTCCTCGGAGGTGAGGGCGACGGATCTGTGGCCCATGGACCTGAGCATGAAGGCCAGTATCAGGGACGAGAACCTCTCGCCCTGGGACACGACGGCGTCCCCGTAGAACGGGTCATCCCTGTCGGCCTCGATGGCGGCCCTTAGCCCGGCCATCCTCGCCTCGAACTCGCTCCTGAACTCCTCCAGGGTCTCCCCCTCGAAGAGCTGGGCGGCTGTAGCCAGGTGCTTCTGCGCGAACTGGTCGAGAACGTCCTCCAGGTCTGTCAGGGGGTTGTCCACGATGCTGACAAGGTAGTTGGTGATCCCGGACATGGCGGAAACGACGACGACCTTCTCTTCCTCTTTGTTGGCGATGATGTTCGCCACCCTCTTGAGGGCCTCGGCGGAGCCCACGCTGGTGCCGCCGAACTTCATTACTGTGATCATGACAAAATCACCTCGTGCTTGATGCTGAGTGAAAGTGGTTGGGTGGCGACGGCCTGCCCGTAGAGCGGGTTCCCGGCCGTCGTCATGCTATCCCGAGGTCCTTCAGGATGGGATCGAGAACCTTCTTGCCGTTGTCCGACAGAGGGGTGAGCGGGAGTCTCGGCCTTCCGTCCCCGTAGCCCATTATGCCCATGACGTACTTGATCGGAATCGGGTTGGACTCGCAGAAGAGGGCGCCGAACATCGGGAGCAGCTTGTTGTGGATCGACTTGGCAATCTCGAACTTGTCGGACTGTGCGTTGCGGACCATCTCGGAGACGAGGCCGGGGCAGCAGTTGGACGTGACAGATATGACCCCGTCCGCCCCCATGCTCATGAGGGCGAGGGTGATGCTGTCGTCGCCCGAGAGGACCTCGAACCCCTTGGGCCTTCTCGCGATTATGTTCTGGATCTGGGACATGTTGCCGCTGGCCTCCTTGACGCCCACGATGCCGTCCAGATCGGCGAGCCTAAGCATGGTGTCGACAGTGATGTTGGAGCCCGTCCTGCCGGGGATGTTGTAAACGACGATGGGGATGTCGATTGCCTCCTCGATAGCCTTGTAATGCTGGTAGATTCCTTCCTGGGTCGGCTTAACGTAGTAGGGGGATATGGAGAGTATGCCGTCCGCCCCGAGGTCCTCGGCACACTTGCTGAGGCCGACCGCCTCGGCGGTGCAGTTGCTCCCCGCTCCGGCGAGGACCTTTGCCTTCCTGGCCTCGTCGATCACGATGCTGATTACCCTGAGGTGCTCCTCATGGCTCAGCATGGCCGACTCCCCGGTCGACCCGCAGGGGACGAGGGTGTTCACGCCGTTGTCCTCCTGGAAGTTGACCAGTCTTCTGAGGGATTCTTCGTCTATCTGCCCGTCCTTCGTGAACGGGGTGATCAGTGCCGTTCCTGTTCCTGCGAACATGTCATGCCTCCCCGAAATGCTCCTTAAGGATGAGGCGGGTCCTCGTGCTGAGGATGTTGTCGTAGCGCCTCACCCTCTCTATGATGTCGTTGAGATGCTGGGATGATTCGACGTCGACGATGGCGATGATGTCCTGGTCCCCAGTCACCTCGAAGACCTCGGTCACGCCGTCGTAGCTCGCCAGCTCCTTGGCGATCTGCTGAGTGTCGGTGTTGACGTCTATGCGGATCTCTACCAGTGCCTTCACGTTACGGGAGCTGGTCTTTATCGTGAATCCGCGTATGATGCCCTCCTCAGTCATCCTGTGCACCCTGCTGCGGACGGTGCCTTCGGAGACCCCAAGCTGGTTGGCTATCTCGACGAAGGGGCATCTGGAGTCCTTCTTCATTATCTCGATGATCCTCTTGTCAAGGTTGTCTATCATAAAACCCCCGCATCCTTTTGGCTATGGTTGCTGGCATTCTTTGATATTATATAAATTGTAGGAATCCGTGGGATGGAAGGCGGAATTCACAGAATCCGTAGGGGGAAAAGGGGTAAACGGTTTCAGGGTTCTGCGGAATCCGCAGAGAGATTAATTGTCGGGGGTGGTGTCGTCGGGTCTCTTCTTTCCGTCGCAGTCACTAAGGATGTCTATCTGCAGCCTGTTGTACGGGATCTCGACTCCGTTGTCCTTGAATAGTTTGTATATGATCTCTCTGATTTGTCCAGCGTAGTGTGCGCTGAGGTCGTAGTCATCCACGTAGCAGGCGAGCCTGTACTCGATTCCAGAGCCCTGGAAGTTAGTCAGTCTTGTGTTGGGGGGAGTGCAGCTCTTGTCCTTGATTACGTGCGGATGCATGTTGGCCGCTTTGATCATGAGCTCCTTGGCAAGACTCAGATTGGCGTCATAGGCAACAGACACGTAGATGAATATCCTGGTGCGGGGGTCGACCTTGGTGTAGTTGATCAGGGTTGCCGATCTGACTGCGTTGTTGGGTATGGTGACGATCTGGTCCCTGTCCCAGTTCTCGAATTCGGTGTACATGATCTTGACCTTATGGACGATGTACGTTGTGCCGTTCAGGCTGATGTAGTCGCCCCTCTTGAACGGTCTTGTTGCGAGCAGAACTACGCCGCTGAAGAACTGGCTGATGATCTCCTGGGCTCCGAACGTGATTCCCAAGGTGATGACTCCCGCGCTCACCATGATGCCTGCCAGGTCTACGCCGAACGCTGCGAGGATGATCGTAGCTGCTAGCAAGCATATGAGGAGCCTCCCCAGCATCTTGAACAGGGGAATCAGGGACGAATCCAGGCCCTCTACACCTACCGCCTCGTCAAGTCCGTTCAAGATGGCGGTTATAAGGAAGATGTAGATCTGCCACGCTAAGACGGACCCTATTATGACGTAAAGGACCACCGACCATGTGGAGACCATACTCATAATCTCGGCGTTGGTGCCGACGATGTTCAGGCATTCGTTGATCACGACTACGAGCATCAGGACTGAGATGGTTTTCGTCAGGGTCTGTGTGAGCTTCTTCTTCTCCGTATCGCTCTTCCTGGACCCTACGATCTTCGTGAGTTGTGGTATCAAGAGCTCGCAGACGACAATGGTGATAACAATCCAAAGTACGAGGGTTACCGCCGCGGCAAACCACGGCTCGTTCAGAGGTGCGGGGAGGGTGTTCGGTATGATGCCGAAGAACTGATTGTAAGACCCTTCGGACGTGTACACGGAATTGATGGTGACAGTGAACGGCACTAGGCGTTCGAAAACGTTGGATGTGTCGGAGGTTTCGACAGTCACATCGGTGAAACGCAGTGTGAGGTTCCCCGAGAGGGTCTGAGTGTCGGCGAGACGGTCCGACGTCAGGGACACCGTGATGACAGCGATGTGCCGACCATTCGAGTCGTTTGCAGGATAGATCAGGTTGGACTGGGTGCCAGCGACCGATACGCTGGTGGTGCAGTCGATGGATCCGTTGCTGTATGTCGGAACCTCTAGACTGAGGTAGTTGTCCGAGTTGTTGGTCACATAGATCGTTGTGGTCTTGGTGGTTCCGCTATCCATATCCAAGGAGATCTCGTTCCCGCTACCGTCGACGTTGATGATTACATCTCCTGGACCCGCTGCCGATCCGTCTTCGCCCATGGCATACGGGACGGCGAGGGCCAGTAATGTCGCGACCAGTAGGACGACCGTCGCCTTCCTGACATCCATGCATTTCAGATTTAGAAGTACTATATAAAACAGGTGTGAATTTGAACCGGGAGGCCATATGCAAAGCCTTCGCCTTCCGTCATATCGATTCCAATGGGAGGCCTTTAAGAACGCCAGTTCGTCGGAAACCGCATGGAATCCGTCACCGTCATCATTTGGGTCATCCTGTCCGTGATCGTGCTCATCCATGCATCCTTGTGCGACATCCGCAGTCGCGAGGTGCCGGACTGGCACTGGGCGGTCCTGGGGGGATCCGGAGCGATCCTCTGTGCGGTGTCCTCCGCAGGCTCCCAAGGCACAGAGGTTGTCGCATTCGTGCTCGCGGGAGCGGTCATGCTTCTGATTTATATGCTTACAGATATGCCAAAATCGGTTCAGACGATGTTGGTCGTCGCATCCTTGGCTATATACATCGCCCCATGCACGTTGTACCCAGGGGATGAGTACGCACTCGGGGGAATGGCTTCAATGGTCGCATTCTTTTTGGTCTACGGGATGTACGAGGTCGGGCTCTTGCGGGGCGGGGCAGATGCCAAGTGTCTTATGGCGCTGGCACTGTCGTTCCCGGTGTATCCGGACACCCCATGGACTCCGGTGCTCTGGCACATCGGGTTCCCGGAGTCGCTGGTGTTCAGTGTGCCGGTCTCCGTCCTGGTGGTGGGGCTGGCGCTTTCGCTTCTGAGCGTGTTCCCGTTGCTGGCAATGAACATCCGCAGGGGGGATGCAGGCAGGCGTATGCTGACGACGTACGTCATGCCGGTGTCGGAGGCCAGGGCATCCCATGTGTGGCCGGTCGAGCATCTCGTCGACGGGAGACTCGTCCCATGTCGTCCCTGCGAGGACAGATTAGAGGCGCTCGGTCAAATGGAGGGGGCGGGGATAAAACACGTACGTGTGACTCCGATGATACCCTTCGTCCTGCCTCTCGCGGTCGCGTTCATCATCGTCGTTTCGTTAGGCAGCCCTCTCGCACTCCTCATCGGCGCACGATCGGAATCTTACGGCCGCAATGGGAGCATTTGTCTCCATCCAGCCCCACGATGTCCACGAGGTATCCCAGGCGGCTAATGACCGTGGAGCCGCACTCCGGACAGTAGGTGTTGTCTGCATTCTCCGTGACGACGTTGCCCACGTAGACGTACTCCAGCCCGCACTCCATCCCGATCCTTCTGCATCCCAGGACGGTCTCCACGGGGGTCATCGGGATGTCGGTCATTTCGAAGTCCGGGTGGAACCTGGTAAAGTGGACCGGCACATCCGTTCCAAGGCAGTCGCGGACCCATTCGCAGAATGCCCTGACCTCCCCCTCCGAGTCGTTGTGCCCAGGGATCACCAGGTATGTGAGCTCGAGATGCACACCCTCCTCGCGGACGATGCTCGCGGACCTCTTCACGTCTTCGAGGCGTCCGTCGCAGACGCTTCTGTAGAACCCCTCCGTGAACCCCTTGACGTCCATGTTGATCGCATCGGTCACATCGCAGAGCTGCCTGAGGGGCTCCTCGTTCAGGAATCCGTTGGTGACTAGGACGACGTGCAGTCCGGGGTCCGCCTTTACGACATCCATGATGTATTCGAACCATATGCCCGGCTCGTTGTATGTGAACGCAATGGTATCGAGGCCCTCGTGCCTGCACATGGCGGCAAGTTCCTCTGGTGATTCGAACGTTGTGCGCTTCTTGCCGTAGGACATCATCGATATGGAGTAGTTCTGGCAGTGCCTGCACCTCATGTTGCATCCCACGCTTCCTACCGAGAAGCATCTGGAGCGGGGCCTGTAGTGGTACAGCGGCTTCTTTTCGATGGGATCGACACAGATCGAGGATACCTTCCCATAGGAGTAGGCTACCAGTATGTCCTCGTCCGCCCTCCTGGAACCGCACTTGCCGTATTGGTCGGGCCTCAGTCTGCAAGCGTGGGGGCAGAGGCCGCAAACGTACACGTCGCCGTCGCGGGTGTAGAATGCGGATTCGATGCGTTCAGTATTCGCCATAGGGGATCACGGTCCTCTTCCCGTCCTCCACAAGGTTGGGTCCCTCGGAGTCGTTCACCATGCCGATTATGGAGAACTCGATCTCCTCGTCGTACAGCCTGTCGAGACGTTCCCTGTCCGCGGTGAACACGAGTTCGTACTCGCCTCCCCATCCGAGAAGCAGTTCCCTCACGGGCTTCCCAGACGCCGTCGCCATCTCGTCCACGTACGGGCCGCGCGGTATGAAGTCCAGTTCGATGTCCATCCCGACACCGGACGACGAGCACAATGTGTTGAGGGCGGTCCCGAGGCCGTCGGACAGGTCCATGCAGGACGTAACCGCCCCGGACTTTGCCATGGCCATCCCCTCGTCCACGCGCGGAATCGGGACGTACAGCGACTCCTTTGCTTCGGGGGCATCCAGGCCCTTCTCCAACGCGATGAATGCCGCCGCGGGTCCGCCAACCGGTCCCGTGACAGCCACGATGTCCCCTGGGCGGGCACCCGACCTCCTCATCGGTGGCCTGCCGTCCATTGTGCCGAGGGCGGTTCCGACGACGATCCCCGGACCGGTTTTCGTGTCGCCGCCCACGATTCCGGTGCCGCAGAACTCGCAGCACTGGTCTATTCCGCTCATGATGTCATAAGCGGCCTGAGATTCCAGGTCAAGGGGAAGGGCGAGGGCAGCCAGGAAACCTATGGGTCTGGCGCCCATGGCGGCGAGGTCGCTGAAGTTGACCGCGGCGGCGTACCATCCGAACTGCTCGTACGTCATGCCCGCCGGGAAGTGGCGGTCGAATGTGACCACGTCTGTCGTCACGACGGTCCCGTTCTCTATGACGGCGGCATCGTCCCCAGGTCCAATCAAGCCCTCTGATCTGATGAAGCTCCTGAAGTCCTCGATGAGCTGCCTTTCGCTGATGTCGCCTATCCTTGCCATCGGTGCTGTTACCCCGTATTCGGATTTATATTAGGCTGGTGTGAGATGCCGGCCGCTGGTGATTTCCGTATCGGACGACAGCATCGGCCTAATGTCCAGGGATTCCCCAAATCAGAATAAGACGCAGCCCGGAGCGATGTCCTGTCTTTCGATTTCCACGGGAGTCTCAGATACACGTCCGGGCCGAATGCGCACCGTCCACAGCATGTCGGCATCCACGGGGAGCTTCCATCGGTGCTCTTAAGTCGAACGATGTGGATTGATGGTCATGGACAAGATTCTGACAGTGGTCGGAACCGGCGTCTCGTACGCTACGCCAGATGCAGTCGTCATCAATGGCCAGATCATCGGAACTGTTGCAGACTACTCCGAAGCGGTCAGGTCCTCGGCGGAGGCGCTCACCGCGATCAGAAAATCGATCGGAGAAGCCGGGTTCGACATGGACGATCTCAAAACCACTAGTTTCTCTGTCGACACGGTGTACAAGAACGGTGCTTCCGACACGGTCGAATTCTCGGGATACCGCTACATGCACGGGATATCGATAACCACCGATGCGGACGGCGAAACCCTCGGAAGGCTCCTGCAGGCGCTCACCTCCTGCAGTCAGGCCCCCGAATTCAGGGTGTCGTACGTGGTCAGAGACCCATCCGAACCCATGAAGGAGGCGAGACAGGCGGCTGTGAAGGATGCGAAGCACAAAGCCAGGGAGCTTGCGGCCGCCATCGATGTGAAGCTGGGGGACGTCGTCTCCGTTAATTACGGCTCCAACGGCTACTCTCCTTCCCCGAGAGCGATGATGGTTTCGGCGATGGCAGTCGACGCCGTCCCCAGGGACGCGGAGTTCTACGAGTCCGTGACGGTACAGTGGGAGATCGTCTGACCCGGGACGAGAACGGCTGCCCGGGGGCCCGCTTCGGTGTCGGTCTTCTCGCGGAACGAACGCGAGAATCCTGCCGGAGCTTCCCACCCAGCCAACGCCCCCCCCCCCGGTTTTCGGGTCGATCCGGAACCGCTACTCGGATGCCGTGAGTCCGGCCG
>CALUNK010000046.1 GCA_944321985.1 Candidatus Methanomethylophilaceae archaeon | reverse complement strand
CATGTCGCAGTATACGAAGAAACACGCGGGGGCCGTCCTCATTATGCCCACGGTGGTCCTGCAGGCGGTCGTATCCGGGTTGTCCCGATTCAGCCTTTCCGACACGGCATCGCACATTTTTCCGAAAGAGGGCTGTCTGACCACGACAACGTACCATGGTTGCTCGTTCTTGCTGGATGGTGCCATCGAGCCTGCGGCAAGCATCGCGCCAAGGTCAGTATCGGATACGGGATCCGGCAGGAAAAACCGGGTGCTGTGACGGTTGCGGATGTTTTCAGATTTTACATGCTCTCCGAATGGCATTTTCGAGCTCCTCTCCAGAATATGTCCCGTCCCCGATGGGGATTCCAGACGATGTGCTGCAGCCATCCAGTTCTACTTTCTGGATGTTGCAGCTGTCTTTGAACATGTGCGGTTCGAGTCCCTTGATATTCCTGAATGTGCATCTGTATAAAGTGCAGTTAGAGAACACCGTCTCTTCCATAGAACATTCCTCGAAGGTCATACCCACTAGTCTGGAGTTGAACAGGCATCCGTCTAGAGTGCAGCCGTTCATGACGACGTTAGTGAAGTTGGCATTGTCGAAATCGGAGTTGGACATGTTGGTGCTGTAGACCGTGATGTCCGCGAACAGCGCTTTGCTGAACGATGCGTTCTCGAAAAGACAGTTGGATATGGTGGTTCCGTTGAATATGGAGTCGCTCAGGATAGCGTACCTGAATGACGTGTCGAACATCTCCGTGTCTATGAACACGGACCTAGTCATCACTGCGTAGTCGTAGTTCGACTTCACGTCAAGAAGCGTGTCCGATGGATGCTTCGGATATGTGTCCCGGTTCTTGTCGCTGATTCTGCATTCCACGTACTCCAGCTCCAGCTCTGTTCTCCGCTGGATGTCCTTGATGTTCTTCGACACAGGGATTTTGCTCCTGTCGGCCAGGGGCGTCTTGGAGCCGATGATCGTCTTCGTGAAGTTGCAGTCGCTCATGAGCGACGACTCCATCCTGACGTCAATCAGGCTGCTGCCCGTCATGTTCGTGGAGTTTAACATGGAGTTAGAGAAGTCATCGTCCATGAGGACCAGGGACATCATGTCGGATCTGTCTAGTTTCACCCCGATGAAGAGGCTTTCCGAGATGGTGGTGTTGTTTATCGTGGACTCTGAGAATGTGGACGCGGAGAAGTCGGATTCGGATACCGTGCATTCGGACAGGGTACAGTGTCTGAAGTCTGTGTTGGTGAACCCGGACGCCCCTATTCTGCACTTGGACATGCGGACTGCCCTGCTGTTGGATCCCGATATGTTGCAGTCCTGGAAGGTGCAGACGTTTATGTGGGCCCCCTCCAGAGCCGAGTTTACTAGGCTGCAGTCGTTGAACTTCGTCTCCGACAGCATCATGCCGGTCATGTTGCAGTAGTTGAACACTGCGTTGTCCGTGGATGAGGCGTGCATGATCGCATGGTCGAGGACGATGCTGGAGCAGTCCGCCTCGCGGAAATCCGTGTTGTTCAGTTCGCAGCCGCTAAGGTTCGCCCCCCTCATGTCCGCGTAGTAGAAGCTCGCCTTGTTCAACACCGAGTCGGACAGGTTGGATCCGTTCAGCTTCGCATACGAGAAGTCGAACTGGATGAGAGACATGTCGGTCAGCGTTCTGTCCTCCAGTTTTTTCAGCAATTCGAAGCGGAGCACGAAGATGTGCGGGACGATGGCCTGGATGTACTCCATGTCCGTTGGCTTTGAGACTTTGCCCCTTTTGTTCTTACCAGTATCGATGTCGTATGCTGGCACTTCCCCTGTTGTCCTGAATCCCGTCAGCGGGTCTGGGCGCGGGATCTTCTCTGGGTTGGATTCGGTGTTAGCAACAATGGTGTAGTAGTCCCTGTAGTCCCTCAGGAGATAGTACTTGTGGACGATGTCTTCCGCGAGTCCGTTTTCCATGGTGTAGTCGCGGTTGCTGCCAAGTGCTGACAGAAGGATGTTCCTGTCTAGATCGGTTATGCGACTGGGCGGTATGTTAGCTATCTTGCACAGGATGTACTCCACGTCGCCGAAGATCTTGAGGACGTTCTGGCTGTCAAACTCGTCGCTCATGTCTCTCGTGGCGATTTTGTTGTTCAGAACATACATCTTGTCATCCCCAGATTCGTCGTCACCTGCACGTATGCCGAGGATTATCTTGTCTGTGGTATCGGGGGATGTAACCGGGTCATATGTGAGGCCCTCCATCCCCTTCCATGAAACAAGGTCCTCACTTTCCTTGGCATCCATACGGATTACGAGGGGGGTGTTGTTAAACGACTTCTTCTTAAGGTTCAGGGATTTTTCCGCGAAGGTCTTCAATTCGGAGTAGATATTTACCATGCGGGTAATCAGCAATATCGAGCACCAGAACACGGAGGCGGAGAAAGCCACCAGAATGATTCTCACATGGATCCGAGTAGTATCGGCAATCCCAAGGTTGTCGTCGTATCTCATCAGGATGAACACGCACGACATCACAATTATCGATCCGAATATGAGCAAAATCAGCAGGTTTTTGTAGATGTGGTTGTGGAATTCCTCGGCAATTTTGGAGTATTCCTCGTTGTCGTCACGCATCTTACGTATGCTCTCGGATAGGAAGATGTATCCTGTGGCGGTCACACCAGTGGCGGTTACAAGGACTGATGCTACCAAAACATAGAGGTTCTCTATGTTGTGGGTCTCCGCCCGATCTATCCAGTTTACCGAGGACAGATAGGCCAGGGCGACTGATGTCGCCACGATTAGTACTACTATTAAGGCGTAGCGTCTCCAATTCATGGTTGGTTCCCGAATGTATTGATCAGGATGCTGTGTGGTGCGGATAGCGTGTTGTTCTGGCAGTCGATGCAATTAGGCCCAAGATCAACTCCGTATCTCTCACAGATCCTGAATGCTTTCTTAATGATGTCATATAGCTCCTCGCTGGAGAGGGGCATGATGTTCTCTAGATCGGTACCGGGGACGGGACGGAATATCGACAGTATGGGGGAGACTCCTAGCGAAGCGAGCAGTTCGACGGCCTCCAGGGTCTTCTCCACCGGCTCCAGCCCGACGATCAGCGCCGACCTCACGCTTCCGGGCTTTACCCACACGTGTGTGGCGTACCTCAAGGCCATTATGTATCTGGAGAGGGTGAGGCTGCTTTTTCCAGGCATGTATTTCCGGGCTATCTCCGGGCTGAATACCTCTATGTTGAATCCGACCTCTGTAACTCCCGCCTTGCGGTAGTCGTCCATATCCTCCATTCTGCTGGGCGGTAGGCACATGAGGTATATCGGTATGTCCGAATCGTACTTCCTGATCTCATCGCACATGCGGATTATGCGCCTTTTCACGATGTCGGCACTACCTTCCATCGATGCTCCGCCTATCAGCACATGGTTGACGTTGGTGACACGGGCATATCCCATCGTATTGTTTATTGCGTTCATTATGTCCTCTTCGTTGAACCTTGTGCCGACACCGTTTGGTTCTACTGTCAGCTCGCAGAACTTGCAGCCGTTGCCCGATGGGACGAATTTGCATCTGTCGCAGTGCTGATAGCGGTACCTGTCGGTGGCCACGAAGCATATGTTCTTAGATATTGTCTGGAGCGATTTGATCGTTTTTATGTCGCGGTCAGGATATCTCCTGATGGTTCTGGTTCTCTTGTTGAGATTGCCAGGGCGGTATTCGAACTCGAGTTCAATCCCATAGTATGTAAGCTTGAGTTCGTCTGGATTTTCGTTCGTCATTTTGCAGTCAATCGGCGAGAGTTCTGATAGCCAGCCATTGTACACGTTGATCGGAAGGTTCTGTTTTGTCAGCAGGTCGTCGTAGGGGTTGCAGGATACCAGCACGTCGCAGGACTGGTTCACTCCCATTGCCGATTCTTTGAGGAAATCGTAGATTCCATTGTTCAGCAGGCCGATCTTGATTGCCAGAATCTGGTCGCCTTTCGAACTGGTGATGGTCTTGTACCACTGTTTCGAGGGCGGAAGGAGGTTCGGACGGACCACGACTCTGCACAGGTTGGTGCTGCAGATGCTGTTGGGCATGACCACCCTGAAGAGGAGGGCCCCGTCATCGATTTTACTGTAGTCGAATTTTCCATCCTCGAAGAAACGCTCGATGCAGTCGGTGGCCCTGGTGTCGCCGTTGCAATCCAGTTCGAACCTGGTCTGGGGTTCAGGTGCCAGGTTCTCCTTCAGCAACATCGTGGATATGATTACACGGTCCACGTTCAATATGTGGCCTCTGAGGATTTTCATGCTGTCGTTGTGTTTGCGTAAAACGAGGTTGTTGAGGCGGAGGACTATGTCATGCATCCTCTCTACGCAAAGGTCGGCGGACAGGGCCAACAGGTCTTTTGCGCAATCGCAAATCCTCACATCCACTTCTCTATTCTGGTTCACATCCTGGTTAGCGGGAGGAGATACCGATAGGACATCTTGGAAGCTGACTAGGATGCTCCTTGCGTTATCGGTGATCTTTCTTAGTACGGATACGTACCATAGCGGACCGTGTCCGACATCAGGAATGTAGCAGTCAGACATCGCAGATGATAGTGAATCTAGGAGACGTTTTGTGTCAGTATCAATGATTTCGTCGAACATCAGGATGGTTCCGGTTACCGTGTTCACAATCTTGTTGGCAACATCCTGTATGCAGTGGTATCTTTTTCTGAGCCTGTTCGTTTTATCCAGATTATTGGTGTGGCTTTTTAATTCGACTCTGATGTCCATGACGGACTTCGACATCGATTTGACCAATTCTTTGGTGGCTTCAGCAACTTCGTATGGGAGTTCCCATGAATCCTTACAATTTTTCCAGTCAGTCTGCTTTTTGGCTTTTTCCCAGAGGTCGTATAATCTGCGAATTTTGATAGGCAGATTGTCGTTTTCGGTGAATCCGAGATTTTTTTCGTTTTGAGAAATGATTGTATGGGCTGCTTCCAGAGCTTCACATAGCTTATTCTGGATAATCGAACATGTGTTGGCATCCAGACAGCAGGTCACGGAGGTGGCGTCGTTCTGCATTCTCTGAATGCAATTCCAGATGTGCTCTGCATGTTTTTGAACAAGGTTCGTCTTATCTTTTCCAGAAGACTCTTCTGAACCCACATAGTTGTAGTATAAGACGCAGCTGTATGGTATCTTGAGCTGGGAAATGTCTTTGCGGTCGATGGGGAAAACGCCTCTGCCGTCAGGGGGTTTCATATCGACCTGTTTCATTATAGCCAATATGGCGGCGTTTTGTACAGATTCGGAGAATCCCGTGAGGTCCACGCAATAATCGGTATCGCCGGTGATGTTGTAGAACGCGTACAGGTTTAGCATTTGCATCGACGGGGATTTAGACTTGACAACAATTCTGTTGCCGTCAGCCCTCATTAGAAGCTGTCCTTTGTCGTTGCGCATATATCCATCTTCTCTAAGTGCCCGATTCAGAAGAGGTGTGGATGATTGAAAGCGAGCGTTCGCCTCCACAAATTCTACGCGGTCAGAGACTATAATGTCGAATCCGATGATTCCGCGGTAACCCTTCCCCTGGATAATCTTGCAAATGCGCGCCACATAGTCCTTGATCTCGCCGGCAACATCGGGATGTTCTCTCTCGAACTGCTCGTATGCGAGGTAGTCTGCGCCTCCGTAAATCAGCCTGTCGTCTATTTCCTCGATAATCTGCACGGAGCATTTCGTTATCAGGTAGTCCGTGGAGCTGATCATCGCATGTATGTTCAGTGGGATATTGGGGTGACGGTATCTGGACACGATGAAGTCGTCGGATTCATCGATCCAACCTCTTATCTTATTGTCCAACTTATTCTTCTCTTTTATGTCGGTGACAGATACGAGGTATGTTCTGTGTCCGCCGCTTGATACCTTCTTCTGCAGGACCAGGGAATCCCCTCCGACAAGTGCTGTCAGGTAGTCGATCAGGGAGTCGTCGGAGTCGCAGTCTTTGAGTCTGTCCAGGTCCACCTTCTTATCGACGATGCACGGAACTCCATGGGAATCGCAGATATCTTTCCTGAACAGATTTTTGTTCTCCAGAGATTCCATTAGCTCTAGGTCGTTGTTGCAGCACAGCGTTCTTCTGCGGATAAGCATCTGCAGCACCTTGGCGCTATAGGGCCACGGGATCTTTCCCGTCAGAATCATGTTCAGGATGTTGGAATCCAAAGCCGTTGTTTTCCTTGACTTGGGAATTTTGATTCTCTTCTGAATTTTGCAGAACGAATTAAGGAACATGTCATAGGTGTAGGTGTTTGAGCCGATCTTCCTCTTTAGGTCCTTTTCGAGGCTTTTACACGCCTCGGCAAACTCTTCATTGTAATTCTGATGGTAGCTTTTCAGTGAGGTCAGGATGGAACGGACCTCATCCAAGCCCCAGTTACGGTCGAACCCGCAGTTCGACATTGTTCTCCTGTTAAGGACACGACCGTACTCTTCGATGAGTTTGTCCAGCTTCGTTTTTTTCCACTCCGTCTCTGCTGCTCTCGTACAAACCTTGGTTATATCTCCATCATACTCCTTGTCCAGGAGGAGTCCCATGATAATGCACACAGGTTCCAATCCCGTCGTGGGGACTGTGTTCTGGTTGTAGCTCATGAAGAAGTGCCTGGGATCTCCATCCTCCTCTGAGAGGATCATCATCGCCTGTGTGTACAAGATGAATGCGTCGACCTCCCAACTATATGTGTTGTGGTCTTTGCGGCAGTGTTCTGGGTTGAAAATCTCGTCGCGGCAGAACGAGTATCTCTCGAATTCGATGCCTTCTTCTCCGCATTCGCTGGGCTTGTCGTCTCTGCTGTCCGTTCCGAAGAACGTTATGGCACCTGAGAACAGGCCATCCTCGCAGTACTGAATGTCCGATTCTCTGGGCCCGATCCAGACCAGCTTGCAGTTCCTCATATATCCTGTTGGAGATACTCAGGTAGTAGAATAAACTCTTGGGGGTACCCCGTTGGGGCGCCTAGGTCGTGATTGGCATGAAACTAGGTTTTTGCAGGCAGTATCGCGTTCCGTACCGCGCGGACAAGGGTCGCCATGCCCAGAACGGGCAGCTGGCGCCGATTTCGGTGGAGGTCGACGGGACGCTGACGGACAAGGTCCTCTTGTCCCTGGAGTGTAGCCTCCTGGCCATGCGCCTGTTAGAGCCCATGCGTCGCATCGTGGATGAGCCGACGCTTGTGGACTCGGAGTCCGTGAGGTCGATGTACCTCGATCCGGACGGGGGTTTCCGTTCAGAGGCTCATCGTACGGCCAAGGTCTGCTCGGACGTGCTGGCGGTGGTGGAGTTCTACATGAACCGCTACTCGGGTGTGTCTGACGACCTGATCCACGACTACATGGTGGTCCCGCGCCACACGCTGGCACACCTGACGGGATACAGGGTGAGGGAGTCTCCGTCGATTCGGGACTGCCCCCTGGCGTTCAATAGGACCGAAGCGGAGGAGGTGTTTACTCTCCGTTCGAAGCTCTTCACGGAGGGATTCGGATGGGATTTTCGGGAGGGGTGCTCCGATGCCGACGAGAGGATGTTCCATCAGATTCCCCAGGAGGGGGGTGTCCGCGGGTTCGCCCCGCTATTCGAGGCCGCTCTGGGCCCCGGCACGCCGTCGGGCACGGACACCTACGTACTCTTAGACGGGGAAATGCCTGACGAGGTCCTGCATGCCTATGAACGTTACTGGACGGATTCCGGGAGGGAGGGGCAGCTGAGCGCCAGTAGGAGGTACATACCGCTGACCGAGCTGATGGAGGTCATGACGGCGGCCGTGGATGACGCCCCAGAGCGTTTCGTCGGCCTTAGGTACACGGTGGATCGCGATATCCGCGACATGAAGGCCGGTCTGATCTGTCCGCTGGATGCGTTTCTCGGCCGCATACGCGACCGTGACGCCAACTTCGAGACCTCTGAGTCGTCCCTAGCGGCGATATACGCGGCGAATCCTGGGCTGATCGGGTATGCCGCTCTCTATTCTAGGGTTCTCCATTCGCTGCTGATGGACACGGCGGAGACCAGGTCCGGCCTGGAGTTGCGTTTCACCTCCAGGTGCCTAGCCCGTCTGGCCGATCCGGTGTCGTTCGACAGGAACTACCCTTTGCCGATGGTGTTCACGGAATCCGTGGAGGGTGTGCGCGTCGCCTATTCGGGGGCTTTGGTCGACTGCGGTTATACGCAGGAGGGGTGCGTCATGGTGCGTCCGAATGCGGACGCCCCGCTGGCTCCGGATTGGAGAGCCGTGGGGAAAGGTTCCAAGACCAGGATGCTCCGGGAGCGCAGGGGAACCCCGTCGAGGCTGACCCTGGCATCGTGGCCTCTGGAGAATGGGGTCCTGGACGAGGCGATCGAGCATGGGGCGCTGGTCGTCTCCTCGGTGGACCGTCCAGAGGAGGCTGAGCAGATCGCGACTGACCTCGGGTGTACCGGGAACGTTGGAGTCATCGCCGTCTACGGGACTGAGGAGTACGTGTCCGTAAGGCGCGATATCCCCGGAACGGTGGAGGTGGGCGTCCCCGACATGCTAGTGCTGTACATGCTGCACCGCAACGGGTTAGACGCCCGGAGGGAGGTGGCTGTCGACAGGGCGATACGTCCCTACGAGGCCGACGTCGGTCTTGATTCGGGCATCCCCCTCCGCGGACGCCTGGGTGCTGTGGAGTCGTCCCTCGCGGGCGATCGCGGGCTGATGGCCTCCGCTTTCCGCGAGTATATCAAGGCCGTCCGCGTCCAGATGGAGGCGGATGCTGCCGTCCGCGACCGGATGGCGGCGCTTAGTCCTCGTCCTCGTCCTCGACCCTCACTATCCTAACGAGGTCCTCCCGGCTGATGCTCGAGGGGTCCATGCGGACCCCGTCGTCATTCTCTTCCTCCGCGGTCTCCGCCATTCTGGACAGGTCCTCCCGGCTGACCTTCGAGACGCCCACGATGAACTCTCCTTCATCCTTCCCATCATCCTCATTCTCGTCTAGGTCCTCTAGGATGAGGTCCATGTGTCTAGCGCGATTGCGTCTCCATATTCTCAGAGCCTTGTATTCTGGGTCGTGCTCCAGTGTGTACCTCTTCAGGGCCTCATCGAGGTCCATCAGGGGGACGTTGGCGCCGTCGTTACGGGGTAGCGGGACGTCCTCGGGAACTATCCCGAATGCGGACATGTGGGCGAGGTAGCTCACATGAGGTCTGTGCCCTCTGCGGAGCACCAGTGCCTGGCCTGGCTCCAGTTGCTGTAGGTCCCTTACTGACAGCAGGGGCCTGCCGTCAGGGCCGTTACCCGCCCTCTCGGCGTATTCCCGTAGGGTGTCCAAGTCCTGGGAGTACATGTACATCATGATCCCGCAGTTGGAGATGATCGTCCTAGCGACCTCCTCCCCATACTTGGATATCAGCTGGTACCTGCTCTGGATGCAGATGATGAATCTGATGTTTCTCGACCGACCCGCGGAGATCATCGACGCGAAGTCCGGTATGGGGGAGATGTTCGAGAACTCGTCCAACAGGAAATTGACACGTACGGGCAGGGAGCCGTCCGGGCGTGTCAGGGCTTTCGCCGTGAGCACGACGTAGAGCATCTTGATGACAGCCGACATCAGTGATCCATAGGTCGACTTCTCGTCGGGGAGCACCAGGTACACGGCGGTGGGCTTCTCTCCGATAGAGTAGAGGTCCTTCCCCGGGTTAGAGATCATCCTGACCAGGGGCCCGTGGAACGTGTAGATGCGAGTCATGACGCCGAAGCATCCGAGGATGCACCTGCGGGTGGTCTCGCTGTTGTTGATTACGCCACTCAGCGAGGACCTGATCGTCTCGTCCGTATCGAACTGTATGTGGTGATGCAGCGACGCGTTGGTCTCAATCTCGTCCTTCAGGGCGCATATGCTGCGGAGGTTGATTTCTGACTCATTCTTTGCCAGGGACATCACGAGGAACGACAGTCCCAGGAACACGGACTGGGCGCTTTCCTCCCAAAACGGGTCGTTTCTGTTTCTGGACGGTATCAGGGTGCACGCCAGGTCGCTCATCATGTCCACGGCGCTGGAAACTCTGGCGGAATCTCCGGACCTGTAGTCCTCGACAATCGGCCCTAGCAGGTTCACGGTGTCGCTGAACATCGGGTTCCTGGCGTTTAGGACGATGATGTCGTGCCCGGTCTTCTTAGCGATGGAGGCGGTGGTCCTAAACAGCTCCAGCTTGGGGTCGTAGAACACCGCGGACTGGCCGCTCTGAATCACAGAGATTCCGCTCTCGACGACGACCCTGCTGCTCTTACCGGTTCCGGTGGAACTCTCGATGAGGACGTTCACATCAGAATCATCCACATAGGCTACTCCGTCCCCGCTGGAGAGACATACGCCTCCCCTCTCCGACTTCTTGCCAAGTCTCACCGGGACGAGGTCCTCGACGAACTCGCGCTTCGACTCCAAGCCATTGTTCTCGTGGCCGTTCTTGCTCTTCTTTCCCATGTTCGTTACCTCTCAGATGTACATCGAAAAGTAGTCGGCGTCGGAACTCACCTTGGACCACATGTCCTCGGACACGAGGTCGATCATGTTGAATCCATGCGTCACATGTCTCATGAACACTTTTCTCGGGATGTCGTCGAAGCCGTCGAGGAACAGGCAGCTTTTGAAGGCCAGGCTCTGCCCCTTGTCTGTGTTTACTGTGTGGAACGAGCCCATGAGTATGCAGGAATTGGTGTTGGAGAGGGACTGAACATCCACTGTTCCGAACTTCGGTTTCGTGGTGACGAACACTAGGGTGTCCTGCTCCAGCACCATGATGCTCTGGAAGGAGATCCCGTCGCCCGTCCCTCTTTTGATGGTTATGGCGTTGTTCTTGTTATCCATCTCGTATGCTACGTTGTTTCTGTCCAAGATAGCGCATACCCTCTTCAGGGCGTTCTTGCTTTTCATCTACGTTTCTTTCTCCTTTGTGTACTTCTAAGGGGTTGGTAAGAGGTTTAAGTTCGCTCCCTGTTCGAGTCCGCCCTCATTACACGGACGTATCTGCCGACGGTGGGCATGTCGATGCAGATGGTTTCGGACACATCACGCACGGTGACGCGGTACCTGGTGCGGGAAGCGGCGACGAACCCGGAAGGGCTTTAGTTTTCCTTGGTCATCTCGTGGCATCCGCGGTCACACTCGGATTCCCAATCCTTCTCGCATACGTGGCCGTGGCCGGGGACAAATCTAGTTCGGCGCAGTACCTGTTCGTCAGCCTGGAGGTGTTCGCATCCCATTCCGCCGGGCCCAGGGGGCCGAGGCTGGTTCCGATGCGAACCCTGGACACGGACTTTGCGAGCCTGTCTCGGTTGCATTCACCGACCTCCGTTACCTCGCTCAGGCAACGGGGGTTGTCACGGGCGTGGAGGGCTACATAGGCGCACGCCGCTGCTTTGGTGAGGGGATTGAAGCCCCTGAACCCACCCTCGGATGCCGCTCTGTGCAGCAGTCCAGGGAATCCCAGGGGTCGGGACAGTCCAGCCCGCGGCAGATCGAGCGGATTGTGACTTCCGTGGCGGTGTCCATTCCGCGGTTGCTGTGGTCGCTGGTGCACTGGGGGCCCTGGGGTTTGCGAAGCCTCCAAGGCGACAGTCGTGGCTCCTCGTCGGCATGCCGGATCCGTCGAGGTCGGGGACTCTCCGAACCCTCTCATCAGCCTGCAGTGGACGAGGCCGCAGGCGGGGCATTTCATGATCTACTCATGAAAGTCGAATTCCAGTGTGTGTACGCACTCCTCCCACAGGTCCTCCGAGCGGGTGGCAGGTTGTTCTGGGTGGGCATCCTTTTGTTCAAACCTCCGATACCTATAACCGGACGGGGGGTTAAGCCATGAGCGAACCGATTCTTTCCGGCCCTTGATGTTTAAATACCGCATATGTAGCGGCCATGGAGAAATGGGGGGGGGGGGAAGGGAAACCCCGGCCCAGAGGCCAGGTAAGGGCGTTTTCAGAACAGCTTCTCGGCGCAGGACGGGCAGAACTTCGG
>CALUNK010000045.1 GCA_944321985.1 Candidatus Methanomethylophilaceae archaeon | reverse complement strand
AAGGGCATGCTCCAGGTCGTCAAGGACTACTGCACCTGGGGAGAGGTGAACCAGGAGACCCTGGCCGCCATGATCCGTGCCCGCGGAAAGATCGCCGGGGACAAGGATATCACCGACGACTACCTCAAGGAGAAGTCGGAGTTCGCCTCCATCGACGACATGGCCAAGGCCATTATCGAGAACGACTACAAGATGAAGGACGTCGAGGCCGCCAAGCCCGTGTTCCGTCTGCACCCGCCCATGAAAGGATATGAGGGCAACAAGCGCTCGTACCAGAACGGCGGAGCCCTCGGATACAGGGGAGAGGCCATCAACGACCTCATCAACAGGATGCTGTGAGGTGGAGAGATGCCAAGCAGAACCAAGAAATTCAGGGGATACAGGACCCACGGCCGCGGTAAGAAATCCGGTCGTGGAGCCGGTATCATCGGCGGTCACGGAAAGGCCGGATACGGCAAGACCGGAAAGATCGGGATGCTGAAATACGAGCCCGACTACTACGGCCGCCACGGCTTCAAGAGACCCCAGTGCATGGTCGAGGCGAATCGCACGATCAACGTCGGGGAGCTCTCGGAGCAGATCGAGAGGTTCGTCTCGATGGGCTTCGCCAAGAAAGAGGGAGACGTCTACAGCGTCGACCTCACCGAGGCGGGCATCGACAAACTGCTGGGAACCGGCAACATCGAGGTCGCAGTCAACGTGACCGTCGCCGAGGTCTCTGAGAAGGCCCGCGAGAAGGTTGCCGCCGCCGGCGGTTCAATTGTCGAGTGAAAGTAAATAGGAGAGGTAGATAGGGATGGAAGATACACCAAGCCTGTTGTACAAGATCAAGCCCTTGGCCGACAGGCTACCCTCCGTCAAACGTCCTGAGGGGCATGTGCACTTCAGGACCAAGATGATGTGGGTAATCGTCATATTGGTTCTCTACTTCGTGATGACCAATGTGTACCTGTATGGCTTGGACCAGTCCGAGTCCCTGGACTTGTTCGCACAGTATAGGACCATCATGGCAGGAGCCTCGGGATCGTTGCTGCAGCTCGGTATCGGACCGATCGTCACAGCGTCGATCATCATGCAGCTCTTCGTCGGTGCGAAGATCATCAAACTAGACCTCTCCAAGCGTGAGGACAAGGCGTGCTATCAGTCTGTCCTCAAGCTTCTGGTCATCGTAATGATCGTCTTCGAGGCGATCCCCCAGGTCTTCGGGTACCTCATCCCCTCCGCAGGGGCCGAGGCCCTCCTGGGCAGCGCGGGGGCCAAACTGCTGCTGATAGTCCAGCTGTTCGCCGGTTCGTACATCATCTTCATGATGGACGAGGTGGTGTCCAAATGGGGTATCGGCAGCGGTATCTCGCTGTTCATCGCGGCGGGAGTGGCCCAGGCGCTGTTCACCGGAGCTCTGAACTGGAACCCGATAGACATGTCTGCGGACATGAGTTTGGAGAATCCACCTGGCGGTACGATACCTAGAGCTCTCTACTACATCTTCACGCTGTCCCCCGAGGAGATGGCCGGTGGTGGCTACGAATCGCTGTTCCTGGGTCAACCGAACTCGATGATAGCGTTGGTAGGTACCATGGTGATCTTCCTGCTGGTGGCGTATCTGGAGTCCACGAGGATCGAGCTGCCTCTGTCCCACGGCAACGCCCGTGGTGCGAGGGGCAGGTACCCGATCAAGCTGATGTACGCGAGCAACATCCCGGTCATCCTGATGTCTGCCCTGCTGGCCATCGTCAGCATGGTCACGCTGCTCCTGTACAGCAACGACTTCCTCAGCCAGATCCCCGGAATCGGTGGGAACGCGTCGATCGGATACTTCGAGGAAGGATCAACTGTGGCCGCAGGCGGTATCGCATGGTACCTCTCGGCGCCACAGGGTCTGACCGACTGGCTCATGCCGATACTAGATCCGTCGCAGTATGGAAACGGACACAACGCGGTGCAGAATCTCGCCCACGTGGCCATCTACTTCACGGTGATGGTCATGGGTTCAATCCTGTTCGCGAAGTTCTGGGTTGACACGACCAACCTGGGACCGGAAGCCGTCGCCAACCAGATCCAGAGGAGCGGAATGCAGATCCCCGGATTCCGTCGTGACCCGCGCGTCCTGAAGCGTGTGCTCGAGAGGTACATCCCCACGATCACTATCCTGTCGGGAGCGTTGGTCGGAGGCCTTGCGGCTTTCGCGGACATGGTGGGAACGACCGGAAACGCGAGCGGTACAGGAGTGCTGCTGTGCGTCGGTATCCTGATCCACTTCTACGAGGCACTGGGCCGCGAGCAGATGATGGAGATGAACCCCGTTATGAGGGGATTCTTCGGATCGGAGTGATGAAACATGCCTAACCCAGGCAGTCCAGAAAGCATGCAGCAGGTTCAGAACCAGGCACCGCCGATGTCTAGCAAGACAATGATCGGCATGTTCCTGGTCCTGATCATCATGATGGTGGTCATGCAGTTCAGGTCCCAGATCGGAGGCGCACTCGACAATGTGTTCAAGTACATCGCCTTCGACGGGCAGTACCCGGTACTGACCCTGATCATCGCCGGACTGGTCATGATCACCGTCAGCACCATCGTCAGGAGTCTGATGTCCGACCCCATAGAGATGGCCAAGAACCAGCAGATCCAGAGCGACTTCAACAAGGAGTTCCGCCAGGCAAGGATGGAGAACAACCTGTTCAAGATGAAGAAGCTCCAGGAGATGCAGCCCCAGATCATGGCCATGTCCATGCAGGCAAGCACCCAGCAGATGAAGGTGATGCCGGTCACGATGATATTCCTGCTCCCCATGTACGCCTGGGTCTGGTACTTCATCAACCCGGCTGATGCGGCGATCCCCGGAGGAGATTACTTCCTGGCTGGTGAGGCCCTTGCCCACCTGCCTTGGTCGGCGAGCTTCGATCTGAACACGATGCTCGTCGGGTTCTTCCCCGCATGGATCATCATCTACACCATGGTCAGCATGCCCATCGGACAGATTGAGAACAGACTGCTCAGGTACTACTTCCTGAGGAAGCACCTCAGGCAGCTGGACCTCGAAGTCAAGAGAGCTGAGATCGAATGAGAATAACCATAAGCGGTCCGCCCGGTTCGGGAAAGACGACCGCCTGCAGCAAGCTCTCGGAGGCGCTCGGCCTGGAGGCCGTTGTCTTCGGGAAGATCTTCCGCGAGCTTGCTGCAGAAAAAAACCTTACACTGGGTGAGCTCGGGGCGATTGCCGAGAAGGACCCCTCCATCGACAAGATGATCGATTCGAGGATCCTCGAGATCGCAAGGGCGCACCCCGACATAATTCTGGAATCAAGGCTGTCGGCATACATGCTGACACGCCACGGCATACCCGCCTACAGGATCCTGCTGGAGGCCAGCCCCGAGATTCGCATGGCGAGGGTCGGAGTACGCGAGGGCGAGACGCTGGAGGAGGCCACAGCCAAGACCGTCGAGCGTCAGAACTCCGAGGCCAAGAGGTACATGATGTACTACGGCATCGACATCCAGGACCGCAGCGTCTACGATCTAGTCCTCAACACCGACGACATGACCCCTGACGAGGTCCTGGAGACGATCCTCGAGGGAGTCCGTGGTTGGAATGCTGACTAAGGATCCCAAGGCGATACCGGACAAATGGGGCAAGAGGCCCTCCGACCGTTCCATCGGCGAGCTTCTAGCAGGCGGAGTCATCATCCTCGACAAGCCGTCCGGTCCGACGTCCCATCAGGCGACGGCATGGGTCCGCGACGCCCTGAGATGCGAGAAGGTCGGTCACGGCGGAACGCTGGACCCGTACGTGAGCGGGGTCCTGCCGATAACGTTGGGGAAGGCCGTGCGTCTCACAGATGTCGTCCTCTCGTCCGACAAGGAGTACGTCTGCCTCATGCGCCTCCATGCGGACCGTCCCGAGGGGAGGGTCAGGGAGGTCATCTCGAGGTTCGTCGGCAAGGTGTACCAGTTGCCTCCGGTGAGGTCCGCGGTCAAGAGACAGGTCAGGATCAGGACCATTCACGAGATAGAGGTTCTCGACATCTGCGGCAGGGACGTGTTGTTCCGTGTCCACTGCGACGCCGGGACCTATGTCAGGACACTGTGCGTGGACATAGGCGATCTGCTCGGATGCGGAGCGAACATGGTGGAGTTGAGGCGCACGAGGTCCGGGAAGATGACCGAGGCCCGTGCCCACACTCTCCAGGACATGCGCGATGCCTACGTGTTCTGGCAGCAGAACGGTCGCGGCGAGTGGCTCAGGAGCATGCTTCTGCCGATGGAGGTCCTGGTGGAGCCCCTGCCGAAGGTCATCGTCAAGGCGACCGCGGTCGATGCGGTTTGCCATGGGGCGGACCTCAACGTCCAAGGGGTCCATATGCTGGACGAGGACATACGGAAGAATGCGCTGGTGGCAATGATGACCGCCCGTGGGGAGCTCATAGCACTGGGCAGGATGTCCATGTCGACCGCGAAGGTCATGTCCGCCTCGACGGGCAGGGCGGTGGAGACGACGAGGGTGTTCATGGATCCAGGCCATTATCCCAGGATGTGGAGGTATTCCACGGACCTGGAGGAATTCTCCGGAGAGCCAGTGTTCCCGGAGTGAGAGGATTTTTTTAATGTTCACCGACATTACCCGTCAGTTGGTGATCCGATGTCCTTGTTTGAGAAGAGGGAGCAGGTTTACGGACCCGAGATGGTCTCGGTGGGTGATCTGGACCTTACTGTAGACGGAGGCTACCGTAACGTGGTGACCATCCCTTTGGACGTGAAGCCCAAGAGGATGCTCACAGTCAAGGTCTCGTCGGATTTCCCCGTGGATGTCGTGGTGGCGAACGAGAAGGGCGCTGCCGTTGGCCATAAGGAGGGCGTGAGAGATGCCGTCCTTGGACCGTACAGCACTGGCAAGCTGAAGAGCATGGGCATCTTTCTCGGACTGTATCCCGGGGACAAGGCCAAGGTGAACGTAGAGGCATGGATGGAGAGGGAATGAAGTCATCCAGGGTCGACGTCTTGGGTAATGGCAGATCGCTGTCGTTCAAGGATGCGGACAGGAACATCGCATATGCGTTCCTGATACTCCTGGCGGCATCCGTAGTCGCCGCCGTCGCACTGGTGGTGTTCACCGAACTCAGATTGTTCGATGTCTTCCCCATACTGGCGTTCCCGTTCACGGTAGTGGGTCTGTTCAGCTACCTGTACCGCAGGCACTGGCTCGCCTTCTTCATAGTGGCTGTCGTCTGCGTCGTTCTCTACTTAGTGTATCCCATGGCGGGCATCGTGGCGGCGTTCCTGCTGGTCGGCACCCGTGGCGTCGCCGTGATGGCTGCACTAGTCCAGAGGCGTCTTTTCGCCAAGGCGCTGAGGTCGATATGCCGTTCGGGAATCGTCGGGAAGAGGTCTATCACCGACCGTCTGGCACAGTTCATATTCTGCATCCCTTCCAACACCGACACCAGGATACTGAAGCTGGAGGGCTCCGTGAAGAGGGCGGGGCTCCCGTGGCCCGATTTCCTGGACACGATGAGGGTCGCGCTCGTTCCGAGTCTCCTGATGTGGGCGGGGATATTCATGCTCGACGAGTTCCGCATCTCCGTCGGGGTCGCCTACACGAGCCTGTTCACGATCACGGTGTACATCGCCATGTTCGCCCTTCCCTGGCTCATCTTCAGGTCTCTCGACGTCCGTGTCGGAACAGAAGGCGGCGGCATGTCGGTTTACAGAGGGTTCCAGTCGACCCTCGCGCGCATGTCCGTGGCGCTCGTCGTGATGCTGATCATGGTCGCGGCAGCCATGTACATCGGATTCGACACAGTCTGGTACATACTGGCCTCGGCGGCCATGACGGTGGCCGTCACGCTCATCTCCTCGACGTTCTATGTGATGGGATATGAGCGCGAGGCGGTCGAGTCGGTCCTGGCTGAGGACTCCGTCCGTGCATGCGTCAGGGTGGGAAGGTCCGGCGCCGGGTCCCGTCTGGATGACGGGGTCCCGGGAACGCCTGGCAGGGGCAGGTAACCCCGCTCCCGATCAGAAGTACTGGTCGTTGAACTGGGGGTTCAGCCTGCCGGGGGCGTCCAACCCCTGGATGATGGGTTTGAAGACTTCTCCGGAGGACATGCCCGGTGTCTTGTTCTTGCCGATGATCTCGGGCTCGTGCCAGTTCGTGATGATCACTTGGTACCTCTGCCTGACGCCCTCGACCTCGATGCAGGGGGTTTCCGAGTTCTTCAGGATGTCGAGCGCCACGTCCGCCAGAGTCTGGATGTCCTCCGGCGTGATCTCGTCTGCCAGCTTTATGAAGAAGGTATGCTCCTCGGTGGTACCGTTCATCATGTAGGTGACTTCGGACTTCCCGACGATCTCCCTGAACTTCTCGGCCTTATCACCATCGCCGGAAAGCTCCAGCATGCGTTTCTTCCACACGTCTGGAATCTCAACGTAAAGGGCGTCGTGCCCGAGTATCTTCCACATGAACGCCTTATCGTCGCTCCCTTAGTTTTAAGTTTCGTACATGTGCGCGCGCGTTTGGAAACATTAAAGACGACTCCGACATACGGACGTTCGGGTACATCAAATGCCGGAAGATTTCAAAGTCACCCCCTGGGAGGTCACAGGGGAAATAGACTACGACCTGCTACAGCAGAGGTTCGGGACGACTCCCATCGACGATGCTCTCATGGAGAGGCTCGCAAGGTACGGTGACCTGCACTACATGCTGAGGCGCGGCATATTCTACTCGCACAGGGACATGATCCCCCTCCTGGATGAGTACGACAAAGGCAACAGGTTCGTGCTGTACACCGGAAGGGGCCCCTCCGGCAACACCCATCTCGGTCACATCATGCCCTGGATCTTCAACAAGTGGGTGCAGGACACCTTCGGAGTCGACATGCTGTTCCAGCTCACCGACGACGAGAAGTTTCTGTTCAAGGACCTGACCCTGGAGGAGACGGGGGCAATGGCGTACGAGAACGCCCTGGACTTCATAGCCCTGGGCTTCGATCCGAAGAAGACGAGGATAATAGTGAACACGAAGAACGTCGACAAGCTGTACCCCGTCGCCCTGAAGGTTGCGAAGAAGGTCACCTTCTCCACAGCCAAGGCCGTTTTCGGGTTCGAGAACTCGACGAACATCGGCTCGATATTCTACACGACGATGCAGTCTGTTCCCGCCTTCCTGCCCACGGACGAGGTCGGCAGGCAGGTTCCCGTCCTGATCCCATGCGGAATCGACCAGGACCCGCATTTCAGGGTCACGAGGGATGTCGCCCCCGGTCTGGGGTATCCCAAGCCCTCGCTCATCTACTGCAAGATGTGTCCCGGACTGGCCGGAGGGGACAAGATGTCCTCATCGGACGAGAACGCGACCATCTTCACCACGGACACTCCCAAGACCGTCAAGAAGAAGGTCGGCAGGGCGTTCACCGGCGGATGCGTTTCCGTCGAGGAGCAGAGGCAGAAGGGAGGCAACCCCGAGGTCTGCTCCGTTTTCAAGTACAACTACTTCCTCTTCGAGCACGACGACGACAAGATCAACGAACTCGCCGACAAGTGCCGCAAGGGGGAGATCCTGTGCGGCGAGTGCAAGATGTGCCTCACCGAGAGGATAAACGTCTTCCTGGAACAGCACCAGGACAAGAGGGAGAAGGCGAAGGACGTCGTGGCGGACATGACCTACGACGGTTTCGAATGGTGATTCCCATGGGCATAGAGGAAATTCTTGAGGGACTTAGCTACAACGAGAAGAGGCTGCTCCTGGCCTTGAAAGAGAGGGGAGGGGCCGCTTCCCCTGCGGACCTCATCGCCGACGGGGCGTTCAGCCTCGAGGTCGAGATCATGGGCGCCGCGTCCTGGCTCGAGTCGAAGGGGCTCGCGGAGCTCTCCGAGAGCTCGGAGAAGTTCTACATCCTCGCCGACCAGTCGGCGGTCGAGGGCCTCCCCGAGAGGATAGCCCTCGAGCTCATATCGGAGGCCGGCGGGACAATGGATATGGACGCCCTTGCCCAGGGCATGACCGGCGGCATGGACAAGGTCGCCGTCGGATGGCTCAAGAGGAAGGGCCTGGCAGACATCGTGAAGGACGGAGACAGGAAAAGCCTGGCCCTCACCGAGAGGGGAAGAGCCGTCCTGGACGAGAGGATGCCCGACGAGGACCTCATCCAGAGGATGGCGTCGGGCCCCGTCCCCGAGGCGGAAACGGATCCCAAGGTAGTCAAGGACCTGAAGGGCCGCCAGGGCATGATCGCCGAGAAGGTCGTCACAACCAGGTCCATCGCCCTCACGGATCTCGGCAGGGAGGTCGCCTCGTCCGGAATAGAGCTCAAGTCCCAGATCACGGACATCACGGACCGCATCATCCAGAGTGGCGAATGGAAGGACGCCGAATTCAGGAAGTACGACATCCAGACTTTCGCGCCCTCGGTGTACGCCGCGAAGAAGCACATGCTCTCCAGGCTCGAGGCACAGGTGAGCAGGATCTTCACCGAGATGGGATTCACGGAGATGTCATCCGAGTACGTGCAGCCCTCGTTCTGGAACATGGACGTCCTCTACACGCCCCAGGACCATCCCGCGAGGGACCTCCAGGACACGTTCTATCTGGAGCACCCGGCAAGCATCCACATAGACGACGAGGAGATGGTGGAGACCATCAGGAACATCCATGAGAACGGCGGCGACACAGGCTCCACCGGATGGGGCGGTCACTGGTCCAGGGAGAAGGCCGAGGCGGCCATCCTCAGGACGCACAGCACCGTCAGCAGCATCAAGTACATCGCCGAGCACCCTGACGCGCCCCAGAAGGCGTTCTCGATCTCAAGGATCTTCAGGAAGGAGTCCATCGACTCGACTCATCTCCCGGAGTTCACCCAGATCGAGGGCATAATCATCGACGAGGACGCCAACTTCGACATGCTGATCTCCCTGATCCGCGAGTTCTACTCCAGGATGGGGTTCGACCAGATCCGCATCAGGCCCGCGTATTTCCCGTACACGGAGCCGTCCCTGGAGCTGGAGGTCTTCTTCAACGGCAAGTGGATGGAGCTCGGAGGGGCAGGGATATTCAGGCCCGAGGTCGTCGCGCCTTTCGGTGTGAAGTACCCGGTCCTGGCCTGGGGCTTCGGATTCGAGAGGCTCGCCATGCTCAAGTGGGACATCAAGGACATCAGGGACCTCTACATCTCAGATATGGACACCCTGAAGACCAACGCCGTCCTCTGACGCCACCACGTCCGCCCGGTTCCTGAGCGCCTCGCTCAGCCCCGGGTTCTTCGCCGAGCAGTACGCTGCCTCCATCAGGTGGGAGGCCAGGTCGACGTTCCCCAGCGACAGGTAGGACTCAGCCTCCCATTGGAGGGCCTCGTCCAGCCTGAACAGGCATCCGGACTCGGTCATGCAGCGCCTCGCTTTCCTCAGGTAGACCACCGCCTCCGCGTGCCTGCCGTTGGCGGCCATGCATTTCCCGAGGGCCATCGCGGTACTGACATCGGCGCAGTAAACGTCCAGGGCCCGTTCCAGTGCGTCGCCTTTCCTCCCCTCGGCGAGGAGTATCTCCGACATCAGCGCGCCCTTGAGGCAAGCATCGGCGACCCTCATGCGCTCCGCGACCTGTCTGCTCCTCGCGACCATGCCGAGCCTCAGGTAGGCGAACGCCGTCACGGCGGTCAGCTCGTCCGTCCCGAGGGAGAGCGACAGACGGTCGATGGCGTCCACTGTACCCGGAACAGGCGCGTCCATGATGGAGTAGCGGTTGCTCATAACCAGCTTCGCCGCTTCGCGGAGGCGCTTTGACTCCACGAGGTGCAGTATCCTCTCATCAATCCCCACGCCGTTGTCGGTGCACCAGTCCGCGGCGATGCTGTGCCATCTCCTCAGGGTCTCGGCGTCTGCCCTGTCGATGTACAGTTTCCTCGTCTTCTTCCTTATGGAGACGAGTCCGTTCGGGTCGACCGGTAGGAGGGGGATCGACCTCCCTCCCGGGAGCTGCCTGAAGTGGACCGGCGAATCGATCAGCATCAGGGCCCCGAGGAGGTCCCTGTCCGCCTGCCCCAGGGCATCGAAGCAGTCCGTGCGGCAGTGGTTGATGTTCCTCGGGAGGATGTCGTCGGGGTCCCTCCCCTCGATGAGCGTCCTGCAGCGCTCCTCGCCCTTCTTGCTGAGGAGGTATATCTTCCGGAGATTCCTGCCCGAATCGTCGGCGACGGTCATCCGTCCCATGCGCAGCAGGTCTTCCTTGTCCATCCTGCTTACGATCAGTGAAGCGTAGGATCTGGAGATCCCCAGGGCCTCACCGATCCCGTCCTGGGTCAGCTCATAGGGGGCCACCTTCTCGGCGTCCATGTTGAAGAACCTGTATCTGTACAGGTGCATCATGGTCCTCTCCGCCTGTGTCAATTCCTTCATGCAGGTTCCCAGGCATGGCGTACTTAAGCCACGAGTGGTGGAACACCGCACGCTAAATCTAAGACCGGACCGAAAACGGTTAATCGGACATAGGGGAATCGTCATGGCATATGTCCAGACTACTGGTGTGCAGCGAGCCCGACCTCCCCTCGGTGAACATGAGGGCAGCCCTGATGAGGATGCATGAATGGGAGGACCTCGGGGAGAGGGACGGGGCCCGTTTCAGTGTCTGCGGCGACACGTATATGATCTCAATAGACGACATGCACATCCGTCACGACGGCATCGACCGTCAGGCGGAGGAGTTCGGGATAGAGGTGGACGATGTCGTCGTCATGTCCAAGCACTCCGCCAAGAGCGGGAAGCCCGCGCTCACCGCCCATCCGATCGGGAACTACCACGGAAACGAGTTCGGGGGAAGGGCGGAGACCCTTGTCAGGCCCTCGCCGGCGCTGATGTCCGATGCTCTCAGGAGGATCGTGGCTTACAACGACGTGCCCGGGATCCAGACGTGCCTGGAGGTGACCCATCACGGCCCGTGGATGGAGAAGCCCACGTTCTACATCGAGATCGGGAGCGACGAGTCCCACTGGGGGGACGTGCACTCCGCCGAGATCCTGGCGAGGGTCATCACGGATCTGGATCCGCATGACGAGTACCCGACCGTCGTCGGTGTCGGGGGCGGGCATTACGCGCCCAGGTTCACCGACCTGATTCTGTCCCGCAAGGTGAACGTGGGCCACATGCTGCCCATATACCAGATGGAGGGCAGGGACGACGAGGATTTTCTCCGCATGCTGAACGACGCGTGTGACGTCACCGGCACCGACCAGGTCTACATCCACAGGAAGTCGATGAAGGGGCCGGAAGAGCACCGCGTGAAGGACCTCATCCAATCCGCGGGGTACGACACCCCGAAGTCTGCCCAGTTCGAGCCCCTAGATGGGAGTTGACGAAGGTACCGTCGAACTTCTCACCCAGGATGGCCTTCCTGAGCTCCTCCAGGTTTCTGCCGTCGACGATCATGATGTCGATGTTCTTCTCGGCGGCGATCTTGACGCCGAGAGGATCGAAGACGCTGGACTTCGAAGCGCCGTGCTCTTTGTAAACGATCTCGCCGAGCCTCCCGATGGTCATCTCGGGGATCCTCTCCGCGTCCGGGTTCTTGCGCGGGTCATCTGTGTAGACCGCATCGACCGATGTGGCGTTGACGACCCTGTCGGCGTCCATGCAGGAGGCGACCATCATCGCCACCGCGTCCGTCGTGTGTCCGGGCTCGGTCCCGCCCATCACCGCGATTCTGCCGACCTCGGCCTTCGAGGCGGTCTCCTCCGCGGTCACGGGGACCTGGTCGGGCATGTCCCCGAGAGCAAGTGCCAGCAGCTGTGCGTTGAGCCTCGTGGCACCGATGCCGAGTATGTCGAGCTGGTACGTGTCGCCCCCGAGCTCCCCGCCTGTCTCCGCGTAATAACGGGCGGTCTTCCCGCCCCCGCAGACCACGGCGAGCCTGACGCTTCCGGACAGCTCCTTCAGCATCGACGCAAGTCTGGCTATGTATTCGGCATCGTTGTTCCCGGGAACCAGAATGGACCCGCCTATCGAGACGACTACGCTGTCCGTTGGACCACCCACCAATATGTTAAATAAGAATGGGGCTTGACATAAAAATGTTGGTGAAGTCATGGGAGAAACCAATTCAGAGGACAAAGCCAGATACGACTTCAAGAAGGAC
>CALUNK010000044.1 GCA_944321985.1 Candidatus Methanomethylophilaceae archaeon | reverse complement strand
TACTGTTCGGTGATGCCGCTGCTGATTTTGGACTTCACTGCGGGACTGTTCGCGATATACATGACCGTCTTCCTGCTTTTCCTCGTCTGGCTCCTCTGGTACATCAACGTACGCTGTCGTAGGACATCGCGCTGAAAAACAACTATTTAAATAGGTCCAAGAACTACTATAACTATCCAGATAAGACCCGTAGGGGAGGTCGCCTTTGGTGGCCATTAGTACCTACGGGCAATGGATATTCTCTTCTCGATTATGTGTATCGATATGTCTTCATCCTCGTATCTGGCCCTGGCAGCACCGGCAACGTAATCGACCAACTGAACGCATTTGTTCTGCTCTGATGTCACCTTATCGCACTTCATCAGATTGACTCCGGCCTTCATAGCCTCCTCTCTCGCTAACTCCCTGAGTCTCTCGATTTTGATGAAACTGCTACGATCCACGAACACGTTGAAATCCCTGCAAGGAAGGACACTCATGGCATCCGCAAGGACCTGCCTTAACATCTTCTCATAGAGTTCGTTCCCATACAGATGTTTACCGGAATCGGGATTGTTCTTGTTGATGACGGCATAGACCGCTCTGAACTCGCATCCCGACATCGTGCTGAGAAGCTCCCTACGATTGTCGGGATCCGTGTTGACCCATTTATGCTCCCTGCCGTCGTTCGGCAGGAGTTTGGATGCGCCCTTCAGATGACGCGGCCTCAGCATCACCAGCGCGGCGATGGCAAAGTACGTGGACCCTTTGGAACCGAGGTCACCGGACTCGTCGATCACGATGAGCCCTGTCATGGACGGGCACCGTCTGGATCCAGCCTGCGCATCTCCTCTTCCAGATCCCTCACCGACTCGATCTTGTCGTCGAGCTCGGCCTGCGCCACCTCGGCCAGGCCCGGATCCATCATGTCGATCTCGATCTGCCTCTTCCTGGCCCACTCCCAGAAGCTGTCGTTGTTGTAACGGATACCGATCTGCTCGCTCTCCGGGAGGACCCTCCTGAGGATAACCTCCCCGTTATCGATGTAGAACATCACGTGGTCCTGGGGCCCGAGCTCCAGGATCTCCGCCACCTCCTTGATCAGGGTTATGCGCTTTGAACCGTCCAGTCTTACCGAACCCAGGAACTGCATGTTTACCGTTTTTGGGAATTTCCTGCGAATCTTTAAATATTTGTTTCCCTGATTTGGTAAATACCCAAAAACGGGAATAATGGGAGGAATGAAGATGAGGCAATCCGACGGCAACACGGGATTGGAAACAGCGAACGGACTCCAGGCGAAGTTACCTTCCATCGCCCAAACCGGTTATCAGGAGGTGATATCGGGTCCCTCTGCAGCTCAGGAGACCCGCTGTCCCCTCGGATCGTACTCCGAGTTCTCCCGTATCATCGACATATGCTGCATGGCGGAGATGCTGCGCAACTTCAACATCGCATCCCTCCGCGACGACGAGATACCGCGCTTCCTGGAGCTCCAGTCCTTCTTCATCCGCCTGGAGTCCCGCTGCCTCGACGAGGCGGGGTTCGAGTGATCCCATGGGCCGCTATCCGTTCCGCGAGTGCGTCAACGAGGTCATGCGCCAGTACACGGGGAACCGTGCCGAATCGACCCTCGAGATCATGGAGAGACGCTACAACCGCATGGAGAAGGACCTGAATCTCCTGAGGTCCGAGGGCAGGATATCCACGACCTCCCCCAAGCACCTGACCGTGGAGGACATCGCGGTTTACCACGAGTTCCTGAGGACCCGCCTTGTGAACGGAGGGCACGTCTGTAACGACTCCATCAAGAAGGACTTCATCGACCTGGACAAACTCTGTTCTTACTACGGGAACGGGTGCATCCACGACTACAAGGCCAGATGCCCGTCGCTGTCCTCCAGGAAGAGCTCCCACCGCCTTCCGGTGATGTCCGAGAAGGACCTCGACCGTATTCTGGAGATCGCCTCCGAGGTCCCCGACAGCGACTTCTGGGGGCTTCGCGCGTTCGCCCTCTTCGCGCTCTACGCGGGGGCAGGTCTCCGCACCGTGGAGATGGTTCATGCCAAGGCGGAGAACATCATTATTGAGGACGAATGTGCCACCATATTCCTGGATCACGTGAAGGGCAACGACACCTACGGCGAGCCGAGGACCGTGTTCATAATCCCGAAGTTCGTCCCCGCCATCGAGCGCTACCTCCGCATACGCCGGCAGTACCTGGACCTGTGCGGTGCCGAGTGCGAATACGTGTTCTTCTCCCACAAGCGCTTCGAGATCCTCACCGACAAGTCCATCCGCCAGATTCGCGGGAACGTTGAGAAAGCGTGCGGTATGAGATTCGATGGCCGCATGTGCCGTCGCACCTACGGGCAGTACCTCAAGGACAAGGGGGTCTCCATCGAGAACGTCAGCGTGAACATGGGCCACAGCTCCACCAAGACCACCGAGCGCTACTACGCCCGCCAGAGGTCCGAGAGGGCCATCCGCGAGACCAAGAATTCGTTCATTGACGGAGAGTGACGGATTGGGCCTGTTATCGTTACCGTCTGGATGCGAAAAGGTTTGGTGCACCCCTCTCCACGCCATTACCAATTCTGACTATGATGAATCATCGGCGATGTTGTCCGACGGCCCGTTACCTGAACAACGGGCATCTAGCAGATCATCCGCCTGAACAACGATGACGTGTCCGGATGCACCCGCGCCAGGTTTCCGAACCCTACAATGATATAGGCGACATCACGTCCTGATGACATGGATGGAAGGACGATCCGCGGGAAGACTGCAGTGTTCCTCATCATAAGCGTCTTCCTGGCGATGTTCGTGTTCCTGTTCGGAACCGAATACGCCGTCGTCGGAGTCAACGTGGCCGTCGCCGCGCTGATAATGCTGTCCCGCGACCTTTCCGTCAGACCGTTCTCCAATCTCGGCAGCATAATGACCTTCATGGTCATGATGGGTGTGGGCGCCCATCTTGCAAACATAGACCCCTATCTGGGCTTGGTTGTCAACTTCGTGGTGGTCTTCCTCATAGTGTTCCTGTCCATGCAGGACCTGAAGTCCCCGATGCATTTCCCGATGCTGCTGTTCTACGCCACCATGGTCACAATGCCAGTCACTGTAGATGAGCTTCCGGACAGGATTCTCATCCTGGCGGTCAGTTCGATCTTCATCGTCGGACTGAATGTTATCATGAACCGCGGCAGCCGCAGCCGCACCAGCCATCTCGGGATAGTGGCCATGTGCGATGAGATCGACTCCTGCATCGATGCGATACTGGCAGGAGAAGAACCCGACAACGAGAAGCTGGATGCCATAGCTTCCGAGATGAACCGCAACATGTACGACAGGCTGAAGAGCCACTTCTTCTCCACACCCAACGATCGCACCGTCCTCGACCTCGTGATCTCCCTGGCCGACCTGGGGAGAATCGTCTGCCACGGACACTGGCCCTCGGAATCCCTGCTTGGGTTGAAGGATGTCACGGCGACCATCGTAGCCCACGAGAACGGGGAAGTCGGAGCGGATGTCGTCGGTGAGAAGGTGGAGAGGTACATCGCGGATAACCCGGAGATAGTCGGCTGGATCGGGCTGGTGCTGAGGGATGTGGCCGACGAACTCAGAACTCTGGAATCCGGCGGGGACGGCAAGACGTACGGAAGATGGAGGGGGCCGGACATACACACCCTCGTGGCCGTGTTACGCGAGGAGGGCCGCCGCGATTCCGCCAGGTTCACGTTTGCCGTGCGCATGGGACTGGTGTTCACATTGGTCGCCTTCGCATGGAAATACTGGGAATGGGAGAACGCACAGGTCATGCTGTTCACGGTGATCGCCATAATCGTCCCTTTCCTGGAAGACTCGTGGAAACTCTCGCTGATGCGTCTCAGCGGGACGATCCTCGGAACCCTGGTCTTCGTCGCCGCCGTCATCCTCTCGGGAGACAACACCATCGCGCTGGTGTCCGTCGGCGTGATAGCCGCGTACGCGTACGTTCTGCTAGACGGCGGCCGCTACGACCAGAAGATATTCTTCTACACCCTGCTCGTGATGATAGCATCCTCCCTCACGATAACGTCGCCCGAGTCCGACCTTGTGTCGGACCGCATTGTGTTCACTTTCGCCTCCATAGTGGTGGCGATCATAGCCAACCGCGTGGTGCTGCCATACAGAATAAAGGACGAGAACATGGAGCTGGCCGCGAGATCCATGCGCATAAGCTTCGAGAGGATACAGAACATCCGCGACATCCTGGACGGAAGACCGGACGCCGAGGAGGACGCGGCGCTGGCAGTGCTGTCCGCTAGCATCTCCCAGAAGATGCTCCTGAACGCCGACCGCAGGTCCGACCCCCTCGCCAGAAAGTTCCAGGTTAGGCAGGACTCTCTGTCCATACAGTGCTCGTCCCTGTACAAGGCGGTGCCAGACATGTCATCGGAGTGCCGTGAGCTGGTGGCGAGCGTGATGAAACACGATCTGGACGATGACGAGCCACTGGAGCATGTGGACGTTTCCGGTTTGCAGCCATACGAGATGGAGTACGTCAGGAGGGCTGTTGCGATCATGACCACCTACAGGAACAACCGCAGGCTCATGTCGGATCTAATCGTCGAGGGTTTCTTAGACCACGCACCGGTGGCATCGCTCAGGACCCGAGCGTGATGTAGAAGTACACAGGATGCAATCGGGGTCGCATGAAGTTCCTCGTCATCACCGACCTCCATCAGAACACGGCCCTCATCAGCCGCTTCAACTCGATCATATCCAAAACGAACGCGGAGTTCGTCCTCTTCCTGGGGGACGTCACTGACTTCGGTACCGGGGAACAGGCCGCCGAGATTCTGTCCGAACTGAAATCCAAGGTGTACGTCATCCCCGGGAACTGCGATCCCCTGAATCTGCCGGAGAAGATCCGCGACGTCGCCGTCGATATGCATGGCAAGGCCGCGGATGTCGGAGGATTCAGACTCGTAGGTCTCGGAGGATCCAACATCACGATATTCCACACCGCGTTCGAGCTCGAGGAGGAGGACCTCTACGAGGGCCTCAGGAAGAACGCCTGCGAAGGCATGATTCTCATGACACATGCCCCGTCCTTCGGCATCCTGGACGAGATCCCCTCGGGCGCCCATGTGGGAAGCCCCGCCATCAAGAGGATCGTCGACGAGTTCCACCCGATCCTCGCCCTGTCCGGCCACATACATGAGGCCATCGGTTGCAAGGTCATCGACGGCACCACCTTCGTCAACCCCGGACCTGCAAAGGAGGGCTACTGCGCGGTCATCGACATCGAAGACGGGAAGGTGAATGTGGACCTCATTGGGCCCGATCAATCCTGAAACACGTCCCGGAGGGGCCTCCGGCCCCTACTCTCATCCTTAACTTTAAATAGGGAACCATGATTAGCCTGCTTGATTACAATGGCACTTTGGCAGGGTAAATCCAACAGGAAGCCCACAGGCGGCAGGCTCGTCGCCAACCAGGGCAAGAGGAAGTTCGAGATCGGCAGAGAGAAGCAGTTCACCAGAATCGGTGAGCAGAGCCTCAAGCAGTATCGCGGAGCCGGCGGAAGTGTCAAGGTTGGAATGCTCAGCGCCCAGTACGCCAATGTGGTCGACAAGAAGACCAACACAGTCAAGAAGGTCAAGATCCTGACTGTGAAGTCCAACCCGGCTGACCCCAACTACGTTCAGCGTAACATCATGAACAAAGGGGCGACCATCACTACCGAGATCGGCGACGCCGTCGTCACGTCCAGGCCTGGACAGGACGGCGCCATCAATGCTGTTCTGCTTGAGTAATCGAATCCAAGAAACCCCTTACCGACCCCTCGGGGTTCGGTTACATCATTTTCTTCAAGCATCGATTGCTTCTTTCATTTGTTTCTGATTGTGTACAGTTCAGGCAGTACACCGTCTAGACAAGCGAATAGACGATAGCACGTCTCGGCCATCCCGACCACCCTCTTCTCGTTGAGAAAGAGCAGGCGCTGTACCAGGCTGCTGCTGATACGTCCGACCCACAACCTGGCGCTGAACAGACAGCCGTACTCGGTGGGAAACACCACGTAAAGGAAATCCGAAATGAGCAGCTTTCCTTTGCGCGCCATCATACGTCCGCAGATGACCAAGGGGTTCCCGGCCTTGACGATGTCCTCCTCTGTGATACCGAAGTCCTCTGGCATGACCAGGTCTATCCTGAAGGGCAGGTTGATCTCCCCAACAACCTGGTTGGGATAGAGTGTGACAGGACGGAACGGCGGAACGTCATCGGCGGTGAAGAAATCGATGTCGTTCTCGGAGTAGGTGACCTCGAAGTTCGTGTCCGGAAGCCATACGCGAAAGCGCTCGACATCCTGCGGGAACCACCAGATCCACCACCGGATCATCTCCGGGGTCACACCGTGCATCGGACAAGAGACAGAAGCCGTGAACGAGCCGTCTCCGAACTCCGCGACACCGTTCTCTGTCCTGAGTGCCGGATCGAAGATTACCCTGACACATTCCTCGAACGGAACGAGTGTGACCCTGCGATCTCTTAACGACCTTAGAATGTCAGGTGGAACTGGAGGAATGTCCCTGGTCTTCAGTCTGCTGAGGGTGGCATCCATGAATCGAAAACTGTTCTCGATATAATGGCGTTTCCGAGTCTGAACCGCCAAATAATATATATCGAGGAGCGATAGAGAGGGACATGGCATACGACCCGGACATAGCGATAACCCTCTGGCCCGAGTACTTCGACAAAAACCGCACCAGGTCCGAGGGAAGAAGGCTCCCCAAGGAGCTTTGCGTGTCCAACCCCGACCTCGACATCATAGCCAAGGGCGCGATGATCCTAGACCTCGAGTACGAGGTCCGTGAGGACATGTCCTACCCTAAGGCCCCACGCGCCAAGCACGGCTGTGTCAAGGTCGAGAGAGGGGTCATGTCCAAGACCGAACTCCTCCCCAAGATCGGCGAAATCCTTGTGAGCAACCAGAGGAAGTGATCCTTTTGATGAGTCCTCTGGACTCCAGGGTGATGGACGCCAACGCCGAGGCCCTCGGAACCACCGTCACCGAACTCATGGGCAATGCCGGCAAAGCCGTGGCCGGTTTTCTTTCGAAGAGGTTTCCTGACAAGAGGATCCTTTTCGTTTGCGGACCGGGGAACAACGGAGGAGACGGATTCGCCGCCGCGTCCCTCATGGACCCGCACAATGTCTCCGTGGCACTACTGAGGAAACCGTCGGAGATCCATACGGACGCGGCATGGCACTTCTACTCGGAGCTGAGGTGCCCCATCATAGACTACCAGAAAGCCGATCTGAAGACATACGACGTCGTCGTAGACTGCGCCCTCGGCACGGGTATGAAGGGCAACGTGAGGGAGCCCTACAGGAGCTTCGTGATTGCATCCGCTGACATCGAGACGGTCGTTTCCATCGACGTTCCTTCGGGACTCGGAGCAGACGTCTCAGTCCGTCCCCTCGCCACGGTCACGTTCCACGATGTCAAGGAAGGCATGACGAGGGACAACAGCGGGGAGATCGTCATAGCCGACATCGGCATCCCGGCGGAAGCCGTGGACGCGACAGGGCCCGGCGATATGCTCAGATACCCTGTTCCTGAGAGGAACAGCCACAAAGGTCAGAACGGCAGGCTCATGATCATCGCTGGAGGCCCGTATTTCGGAGCCCCCATCATGGCATCCATGTCCGCACTCCGCATCGGCGCAGACATAGTCAGACTCTACGCCCCGGAATCGATATTCGAAACCGTTGCGGGGACCAATCCCGTCCTCATGATTACGAAGCTCCCCGGAAACAGGCTCACCACTGCGTCTGTCGATTTCCTGATTTCCGAATCAAAGAGCTACGACGCCGTCCTCATAGGCCCAGGCCTCGGAACTGATCCCGAGACGATGGAAGCCGTGAGACTGTTCGTGTCATCATGCGAAGTACCTATGGTCATCGACGCGGACGGCATAACGGCCGTGGTCGGGATGGAGTTCCACGGAAATGTCGTCCTCACTCCGCATCACAACGAGTTCAAGAGAATCGGGGGGATGTGCTGTACCAACGAGCTGGCCGAGAGATTGGGGGCGGTCATACTCCTTAAGGGTGCGACCGACGAGATCTCTGATGGCAGGAGAACTAGGCTGAACCGTACGGGGACTCCTGCCATGACGGGTGCTGGCACCGGGGATGTGCTCGCTGGGGTCACAGCGGCTCTACTCTCCAAGGGCGTGACTCCTTTCGACTCGGCCTGTCTGGCCGCATACATATGCGGTAAGGCTGGGGAGTACGCGTTCACTGAGAAATCATACGGGCTCATAGCTACCGACGTCATCGAGGAGATACCGCATGTTCTGAGGGACGGACTGAGATGACGGAAATCCAGCCCGTTTACGACATCCCCGCACTCAAGGTAGAGAACTGCCTGGTCATCGGCGATCTTCACATCGGGGTGGAATCCCATCTGAGATCCAAGGGATTCCATCTGGTCTCACATACCTCCGATATGCACGAATCCATTCTCGAGGCGGCGGACGATGATGTCACGAGACTCATTGTCCTCGGGGACGTGAAGGACTCGGTACCTGGATCCACTAAACAGGAATACCGCGAGATACCGGACTTCTTCGAAAGCCTATTCGAGAGGTTCGACGTGATCGATGTCGTCCGTGGGAACCATGACACGAGCATTGAGGAGTTCCTCCCCGGAAGGGTCAAGATACGTCCTGCGACCGGACTGAAACTGGGAGATGTGGGATTCGTCCACGGCCATACATGGCCATCTGAGGAAGTGATGGCCTGCGACACACTGGTCATGGCACACAACCATCCTGCGGTGATGTTCAAAGACGGCGTCGGGAGACGCACGACCGAACCATGCTGGTTGAGGGGAAGATTCAGAGAAGACGCACAGGATGTCAGGTTCCCGGAACTGCCAAGGGAGTTCATCGTTGTTCCAGCGTTCAACCGCATGCTGGGTGGCTCCCCGGTCAACGTCATAGGAGAGGATCTGCTCGGCCCCGTCCTCAACAGTGACCTTATCGACGTGGACAACGCTCACCTGTACCTACTCGACGGAATCGACCTGGGGAAGCGTTCGGACCTCATGGTCACAGGCAGGGACTACAGCAGATACAAGGACTCGCCCCAGAAGAGAGCCAAGTACTCCTGACGACCCCCCATCATTTCCACTGGAAACCCCGAACCTCGCTGGGCCTTGGGAACTCGTGAGGCACAGCGTTGCGAAACACCGGATTCCTGTCGTTCGGATTTATTAGGAATCGACACGGGAGAGGCGTTTGCAAATCGCCGAAAGCGCATTCCGAAGCCTTCACGGAAATAGCTCCGCGGCATCCTCGGTTTTCCACTGGAGGCCGGTACATCGTGATTCGGATGGAGAAGCGGTGAAGGGGTTTGTTAAGGGAGGGGGGAACCCCTCCCGTTTTACACGGTATCAGTTGCGACTGATGACGTCGTAGACGGAGCCGTCGGCGTTCCTGATCTCGGCGGTCAGAGGCATCTGGCCGGGCAGAGCATGGGTAGCGCAGGAGTTGCAGGGGTCGTATGCCCTGAACGCCATCTCGACCATGTTCAGCAGACCGGGGGAGACCTCGAAGTTGTGGATCAGGGCCTTGGCGATCTTGGCGACATCCATACAGATGGGACCGTTGTTGTTGGTGGTTCCGACGACCATGTTGCATGCGGTGACGATTCCGTTCTCATCGCATGTGTAGTCGTGCGTCAGGGTTCCCCTGGGGGCCTCGACGCAGCCGACTCCGCGGCCACCGGGAACGATGTCCTTCTGCTTGATGTCCCCGTTGGTGAGGTCGGGGTTCTGAGCGTCCTCGAGGCACTTCTCGGCGCAGCACAGCATCTCGATGATCCTTGCCCAGTGGGTGACCAGGGTGTGCTGGCAGGGTCCGTTGACGCCGGCGTCCTTCAGGATGCCGCGGTACTCCTGCAGAGCGTCGTTGGCCAGGGGCGTGGGCATCTCCTTGCACACGTTGAGCCTGGACAGGGGGGAGGCCCTGTAGAGTCCGCTGTCGGGTCCGTCGACGAGTCCCTTGTATCCGGGGTTCCTCAGGTAGGGGAACTTCTCGTAGCTCCAGGGCTCGACGGCCTCGGCGATGTTGTCGAGGTAATCGTAGGGGTCGTACAGGTGGGACTGCTCGCCCTTCTGGTTGACGACCTTGACCTTTCCGTCGTGGATCTCGAACTGGTCCTTGTCGTTCACGAGTCCCATGTGGTAGGTCTCGTGGTAGTACAGGTCGGGGTTCAGCACGATGTCCATGTACTCCTTGTTGTTCAGGACGACGTCCTTGAACACCTGCAGGGAGGTCTTGGAGAACTCGACCATGTCCTGGGCGAATCCGATGATCTGCTTCTGCTCCTCCTTGGAGATTCCCTTGGAGACTCCTCCGGGGACTCCCATCACGGGGTGGGTGGGCTTTCCACCGATGATGGCCTGGACGTTCTGGGCCTCACGGCGGGTCTTGACGACCGCTCCACCGAGTTCGAGTCCGACGCGTCCGATGACTCCGAGGACGTTCCTCTCCGGGGCAGGGGCAGCAGGTCCGCACACGAAGTCGGGCGCGGCCAGTGCGTAGAAGTGCGCGATGTGGCTGTGCACGAAGTGGGCGTTGTAGAACGTGTCCCTGATGAGGTACGCAGTGTCGGTGGGCTTGGTGTTGTAGCATCCGTCGATCGCCTTGGTGGAGGCCAGGTGGTGGGCGCCGGGGCACACACCGCAGAGCCTGGCGGTGATCTGGTTGAGCTCTGTTACCTTCCTTCCGATGCAGAACCTCTCGAATCCCCTGAGCTCGGGAACCTGCCAGTAGGCGTTGGTAACGTCTCCCTTGTCGTCCAGGAAGATCTCGATCTTCCCGTGTCCCTCGAGACGGGTGATAGGGTCCACAGTCACGCGGTTGCCGGTGACTTTCTGCTTGTCATCCCAAATGATAGGTCCGGACATTTACTGACCTCCTTCCTTGACTGCTCTCCTGATGAGAGACTTTCCGAGTGTGTAGGCGTAGAAGTACCCGAGCGGGTCCTTGATGGTGCTCATGATCTTGATGATCTCGTCCTCGCCGCAGGTCGGGTCCTCATCGAGGATGGGGAACAGCGAAGCGACAGCGGTGAACATACTGGCACCCTGCTCCTGCACATCGGGGGACGGACCGTAGCATCCGCGGCAGGGCTGTCCTGCCCTGGTGCACCTGGCGCCGCATCCGCCCATTGTAGCGGGTCCGAGGCAGAGGATCCCCTGGTCCATCAGGCACACGCCCTCTTTGATGTCAACCTCATGGGGTTCCTTGATCTCGGTGATCCTGGCGTTCTCCTTCTTCCTGGGGCACTCCTCGCACAGGGTCTTGGTAGTGATTCCGACCTCGGTTCCCTTGGGCGGAAGAGGCACTCCGTTGTAGACGAAGTCCGCGACCGCCTTCAGCAGCTGGCTGATGGACTCAGGAAGAGGCGGGCATCCAGGGATGTAGTAGTCCACATCAACGACCTGGTCGAGCGTCTTGACGGTATCATACAGGGTCGGGATGGTGAGTTCTCCCTCAGGAGCCTGATAGGACGTCTGGGGAATCACGGGGGCATCCTTGTGGTACTCAGCCTGGAAGTTGGCAGAGGAGGGCGTCTTCGTGTAGACGTAGTCCAGGATCTCCTGAGCTCCTCCGGGGACCAGATTGGCCAGAGCGGGGCTTCCGCCGAACATGGCGCAGGTTCCGTAGGCGACAACAATCTTGGACTTCTGCCTCAGCAGCTTGGCCATGTGCTCGTTCTCAGTGTTCCTGATGGCTCCGTTGATGAGGGATACGGTAATCTCCCCGTCCTCCATGGCCGCGATGTCCTTCTCTTTTCCGTCGGCTGCGACAGGCCACATGACGATCTCCGCCATGTCTCCGATAGTCAGCAGTCTCTCGTGGGTGTCCAGGAGGGACACGTCACATCCACCGCAGGCGGCGGTCCAGTAGACGGCCAGCTTAATCTTTCCTCCGGCGGGTGCTCCGGGGAGGAGAGGTCCGAGATCGGCAGCAGGAAGGACGGCGTCCTTAGGAACGTCTCCATCCGCGGATGTGGCCACGGGCGGGACGATGAAGTCGTAGGGGCCGGGGTTGGCTCCCTCGGACTTGGGTGCGGCCGCCTTGGGGG
>CALUNK010000043.1 GCA_944321985.1 Candidatus Methanomethylophilaceae archaeon | reverse complement strand
GACAGAGCATCACGCTCCTCTTCGGCATCGGTCCGCACGGTGTGCCGAAGGCCGCCGCATCGATACCGAAGTACAATCTGGACATCACGCCCGGAGGCTTCTCCCTGGAGACAGCCACCGCACTCGGGGCCGTGTGCGGGGCGTTCGCGGCGAGGCTCGGCTCGATCAGGTGAGCCGGTCTAAGGGGGTCGGGGCCGTCATCGCGCCCTTCGGTCGAGGGCATAATGTCAGAAGGCACACGTCATGTCCCGTCACATCCCCAAAACAATTTTAATGGAATCCCGATGCGACGTCCATGGTAAGACAGGCACGTTGCTCGCACATCCTAGTGGACTCGTACGATCAGGCGCTGGACCTCCAGAGGAGGGTCTACGCCGGAGAGAACTTCGCCACGTTGGCCGCCCAGTACTCCAAGTGCCCCTCCGGAAGGAACGGCGGGGACCTCGGCTGGTTCGGCCGCGGCCAGATGGTCAAGCCCTTCGAGGATGCCGCGTTCTCGTACAACCCCGGGGATATGACCATAGTCCAGACCCAGTTCGGCTGGCATCTGATCTACGTCTACGGTCAGAGATGAAAACCCAGGCGGGGCCTCCCCGCCGTCAGTTTCTGTGCTCCATCCTGTCGAACGCCACGTCCAGTATCCCTTCCTTGCGGGCCTTTATAATCGTCAGGTAGAACCTGTGCTGCAGCGGGGACAGTCCCGGCGTGTCGTCAAGGATCCCCTCGATCCTGTCCATGTCGATATGGTTGTAGAGGCGGGCCACCGCCGCGTCGCAGTCGATGTTCTCCAGTGATGTGATGAATTCGAAGTAGTTGATTCTGGCGCGGTTGATCATCAGGGTGGACTTGGGGAACATGTGCACCCTGTCGTCTATCTCGGTGGGCTTGCTCAGCACCCTCTCCATCCCCTGGTCGTTCAGTTGCGGGAACAGACACGATCCGCAATCGTATACGGGGGCAAGGTCGGCGTGCTTTATCCTTTCGTTCACCAGGATTCCCCAGTTCCCGTTGTGACGGTCGAAGTTCGCCAGCAGCGCGTCGCCGATGAACTGGTTCCAGAAGAACGTCCTCAGTCTGTCCGGGATTATCAGACGCTGCTCGTCTATCGCCTTCATGATGGAAGACAGGTCGGTGTTGTATCCATCCAGGTCGCTGTCCAGGCAGGTGTTCTTGAGATGGGCGAACTCCACGAGGGTCTTGTTGCCCTCTGCGAAGTCTTTGCATGCCACCACGTTCCTCACGTTGCCGTGTGTGTCGGTGAACGTTCCGAGGAGCGTTTCCTGGGCGGCTATCCCCAGGGACTGGAAGACGTGGCAGGCTATGTACTCGGTGATGCAGGAGTTGACGTAGCTGAGGTCCGAGATCGGTCCGGGCTTCGGAGGGAACTTCAGCATATAGCCGTGCCCGTTGTAGATTATGTTTATCTTGTTCCCGCTCGCTCCCCCGTATGCGCGGAACTCGTTCCTCTCGCAGTCACTGAAGTCAATCAGATCCATCTTTGTCACCGTAGTTGAAAAGGTATCTTCTGCGCAGGCGGTCTGCATGCTCCGCCGTTATCGCGCCCGACCACTGGTTCGCGTTTATCGCTCCGTAGAGCTCTCCCCAGAGGCAGTCGAGGAGAGGGGAGTGTGAGTCGACCCCGTCGACGAACTCCTTGATCGCCCTCTCTATGTCCGGAGGCAGGTCGTCCGCCTCCATCCTTTCGAAATCCTGGATGTCGCGTTCCCCGCGATCAGTAGTGGTCATACAGGATGTTGCCAGGCTCCAGGAGGACACCGTCACCTTTCTCGACCCTTCCGACTATGTCGGCGTTGGGGTATCTGGAGGCGATCTCCTCCGCATCCGCGGCTGGCGCTATTATCGTGAATCCCATGCTCATGTTGAGCGTCTGGTAGATCTCCCTGTCCTCTATCTCTCCGAGCTCCTGGAGCTTCTGGAAGATGGGTGCGGGCTTGACAGGATCACTGATCACATACCTCAGGCCCTTCTTCATCCTGAGGATGTTCCTGAGGCCCCCTCCGGTGATGTCCACCAGCCCATGTACGGTGTGCTGGGATGTGATCTCGAGGACCTGTCTCACATATATCTCGGTGGGGGTGAGCAGCTCTTCTCCGATGCTCTTCGAGAGTCCGGATACCTTGTCCGTCATCGCTATGTTGTTGGCCTCCACGACCTTCCTGGCCAGGGTGAGGCCGTTGGAGTGTATGCCGGAGGATCTCAGGGAGATGATGAGGTCCCCCTCCTCGCACTGGTCTCCCGTGATGATCCTGTCCTTGGAGACGTAGCCGAGGCAGGTTCCGGAGAGGTCGACGCCGTTGATGATCTCCGGGAGGACGGCGATCTCGCCGCCGACAATTTCCATGTCGGAGAGTTCCGCACCCTTCTGAAGCCCCTTGCCGATCTCCTCCGTGATCCTGGGGTTGGGCTTGTCTATGGCTATGTAGTCCACGAAGGAGGTCGGTTCGGCGTTGACGCATATCGTGTCGTTCACGTTCATGGCGATGCAGTCTATGCCGACAGTGTCCCACTTGTTGAGCTCCTCCGCGATGAGCAGCTTGGATCCGACCCCGTCGGTCGCCATCGTGATGTACCTGTCTCCGAAGTCGATGAGGCTTGCGAAGAGGCCGGGCATGCGGACAGCCTGTCCTATTCCTTTCCTCTTGTAGCTGACCTCGCTGACGAGTGCCTCGATGGCCTCGGATTTCTGGTCTATGTTAACTCCGGATTTGGCGTACGTCCATCCGCTCATCTTGATCCTCAATCATCGAAGGGCTTCATTGTTATTAGGATTCTCGGTTCTGACACTTCTGGCCGTAACCGTCATGCGAGGATGATCCGCGCCGTTGTTCCAATCCCGGGTTTTATTGTTAAGCACCAGAAACGCCCCGTCAGGTGACGGGACGTCTCAGTGGTCCGATTCCCCCACCGATGAAACCGTTCGGTCGGTGGATCCCCTCGCCGATTCAACATGGAAGTCGGGCCGAGGGTCCATCGGGAGTCTGGAGGTGAAGCGTCTCAACCAATCCCGGGGTCTGGTTCTCTGCAAAGGGGATCTGCAGGTCGTACCCGGCCCTTACATCGTCGTTCAGCTCTGGAATGCTTTTTGACGATTGTGAAACAGCTTTCAAATCACAATACGCATTCTGTGTGGGATATGCGATTGCAATACAGTATGTGGGTGTTACAAACTAGTCGAATCGGAAACACCATTCGAGTGCTGATCATCGGAAGCCATTTCTCAGAGGCGGTGTTGGTCAGTATTTCCCGATCCTCTTCAGCCAGGCCTTCATGCCTTTCTCGTAACCGTTGTCCGACATTTTGTAGAACCTCCGACCGACGAGTTCGTCCGGGAGGTACTGTTGGTCCACGTAGTGGTTCTCGAAGTCATGGGGGTACTTGTACGTCAGGCCCCTGTCCAGATCCCTCGCTCCACTGTAGTGCGAGTCCTTTAGATACGGGGGGATGCCACCGGTGGGCTCCGTCTTCACAGACTTCATGGCGCTGAAAATCGCGTTGCATGCGGAGTTGCTCTTGGGTGCGCATGCAATGTACGTCGCAGCTTGTGAGAGGATGATCTGTGACTCGGGCATCCCGACGCGCTCCACGGCCTGCGCGGCGGCCACGGCAACCACCAGGGCCTGGGGATCGGCGTTCCCCACATCCTCCGAGGCGCAGATCATCATCCTCCTGGCGATGAACTTCACATCCTCTCCGGCGTAGAGCATCCTCGCCAGGTAGTACACCGCGGCGTCCGGGTCGGATCCGCGCATGCTCTTGATGAACGCGGATATGGTGTCGTAATGGTTGTCGCCGTCCCTGTCGTAGTTCAGCACCCTGCGCTGGATGCATTCCGAGGCCACTCCGATGTCTATGCGGATCCTGCCGTCGGGTCCGGGCGGCGTCGTGAGCGCGCCGAGCTCCAACGCGTTCAGGGCCGCTCTGGCATCACCGTTGGAGATGTCGGCAAGGAATTCCGCGGCGTCATCGTCCAGGTCGACGTCCATGTTGCCCAGCCCTCTCTCACCGTCAGAGACCGCCCTCTTGAGGAGGGTCTCGATGTTCTCCTTGGACAGCGGCCTAAGTTCGAAGATCCTGGATCTGGACACCAGCGCTCTGTTGACCTCGAAGTACGGGTTCTCCGTGGTTGCGCCGATGAGTATGACCGTCCCGTCCTCCACGAACGGGAGGAGGTAGTCCTGCTGGGCCTTGTTGAAGCGGTGGATCTCGTCCACGAACAGAATGGTGCGCTTCTCCTCCATGCCGAGGGCATCCTTGGCCTTCTGGATGGCCTCCTCCATGTCCTTCTTGCCGGCGGTGGTCGCATTTATCTGGACGAACCTGGCGTGGGTTGTGTTGGCGATGACCTGCGCCAGAGTGGTCTTCCCGGTCCCCGGAGGGCCGTAGAAGATGAGCGAGCCTATCCTGTCCGCGCGTATGGCCCTGGAGAGGAGCTTGTCGTCACCTATTATGTGCTCCTGGCCGACGACCTCGTCAAGCGTCCTGGGGCGCATGCGGTTTGCCAGAGGGGCGTCTTTCTCCAGAATCCCCTTGCGCGTGAACTCGAACAGGTCCATGCCTATGTGATGGTGTGGACGGTGTTATAGCTGATTCGGTTCACCCTACGGAGGATGTACGATGTTATCACAACAAGAATATTATTTTCTAATTCATAACACATAGTATTATTAATTAGAAAATAGTGTTACCATTATGAACACAAAGGTGGTTGCCGCTGTAATTGCGATTATGATGGTCGTGGTCGCGGGCGGCTGGTATGTGTTGAATTCACACGACGATGATGGAGGGTCACAGGGTACCGGTGATGTCATCGACGCACTCGGAAGGGAGATCTCCATACCTGAGAACCTGGATGGCGGGATTGTAACCATAGGAAGCTCTGGTGCCCTGAGGTTCGCATCCATGTTCGACGTTTACGACTTCATAATCGAGGTCGATCAGGGAGACATAACGGACAGTAAGAACGGAAGGGCGTATTCCTATGCATTCGCCTACGACAGTCTCGATGTTGCAACACAGTCTCATCCAGACAGCAAGCTCGAGACCGCTACACTCGAGAGCATCGTCAACAAACATCCGAGTCTGGTGATAACGATGGAGAGCGTCTGGAACAACTACGCCGAGAACTTCAGGATACTGGCAGGACAGTGCACCGTGGTTGTGTTGAAGGACCAGCAGATGAAATTCATGACAAACGACGAAGGAGGGTTGGCAGAGTACTTTGAATTCAACGTCAACCTCCTTGGCAAGGTTCTCAAGCAGGAGGACAGGGCGTCTGAGATAATAGCAGGTATCGAGGGAATTCTCGATGACATAAGGTCCATCTCTGGCACATCAGACACGCGCGTGTATGTCGCAGGCGTCACGATCAGCGGTAGCAATACCCTGAACACGACATTTCCGACGTACATGCCATTCTCGATTAATGGCATCACTAACGCATATGATCTCGGTTCTACTGAAAATAAGGCGGTCCTTACGGTCGAGGAGTTCTCCAACCTCGACATGGATATGATCGTAGTGGATCCCTCCTCGTCCGACAAGATCATGGGGAACCAGGAGAGCCAGCTGGTACTTCGTTACCTATATGGCATCAACAACGATGGTGACGCGTCCAACGATATCCCCGTCTATGTCACGGTACCGATAGTCTGGGACAGCATCAACTACGACTGCGCCCTTGCGAGCGCGTATTACACATCGTACCTGGTCTATGGAAAGATGAGTTTGGAGGAGGTGGAACAGAAGATTGCCCACGTGTTCGAGGTCTTCTACGGGGCAGAGAATTCTGCTAACGTGTTCGACGACATGAAGGAGTTCTTTGTCGGCAAATCCGCAGCCAACGGCCAGGAGATGCCTCTTCTAGGAGAGGTGGAGATTGTGCTCAATGCAAACGGCTCGTATTCGTTCGCCGCCTGAGGGCACCCCGGCATCTAGGCGATACGATGATGATCGAGGGGGCAGGGGGAACCACGGACGACAGGTCCGTGGTCAAGGAAGGCTATCTTAAGTACACCCGCAGGAAGACCCTGTTCATACTGGGGTGTCTGGTGACACTGGTCTTGCTGTCAATCTACACAATAGGTCTGGGCGACACAGGCCTGTCATACGGGGAGATCATCCATTACCTCCTGTTCCCTGACGGGACATGGCCGAGCACCCTCGTTTGGCAGGTGAGGATGAAAGCCATACTGGCTGCAGTGCTGTCGGGTGCGGCGCTTGCCGTGGCCGGTGCTGTAATGCAGAGCATACTTAGGAACCCGTTAGCTTCTCCTTTCACCTTGGGACTATCCAACGCGGCCGCTTTCGGTGCATCCTTTGCTATCCTCTTCATGAACGGCGGATACATCTTTGGATCCACCTCGGCAGTCGCCATGGTCTCCAGCCCTATGGCGGTGACCGTCATGGCTTTCTTGTTCGCCATGCTGGCGACCGGGATTATGTTGCTGCTGATCAAGGCTACGGAGTGCACGCCAGAGACTATAGTTCTCGCGGGAACGGCGCTCAGCTCCATATTCTCGGCTGCTCTGGCGTTCCTGCAGTACGTAGCGGAGGACACGGCGCTCTCTGCCATCGTATACTGGCAGTTCGGGAGTCTCAGCAAGGTGAGTTATGATGAGTTGACTTTGATTTTCCTCGTCATGCTACCTATTGTGGCCTACTTCCTCTACAAGCGCTGGGACCTCAACGCGATGGAGGCGGGGGAGGATGTTGCCCGTGGACTCGGGGTGAACGTGCGCAGGACCCGTATCGTGTCCCTGGTCCTGTGCGCCGTGCTGACGGCCGTGGTCGTCTCCTTCCTGGGAGTCATAGGGTTCATCGGGCTGGTGGGCCCCCACATGGTCAAACGCATAGTCGGGAATGACAGCAGGTTCGTGCTACCGGGTTCCATGCTCGTCGGCGCACTGGTCCTCCTGCTCTCGTACATCGTAGGAACGTTCGGAGGTTCAGCCGTGTTCCACACGGTCCTGCCCGTGGGGATAGTAACATCCGCCATCGGCGGACCGCTATTCATATGGATACTTGTAAGGGGGTACAGGAAGAGATGATAGATGTGAAAGATCTCAGATTCGCCTACAGCAGGGGCCCAGAGATTCTCAGGGGGGTGTCCTTTCATTCCGAGGAGAACAGGGTGATTTCGATTCTGGGTCCGAACGGTACGGGGAAGACTACCTTCCTGAAATGCATCTGCGGCATCCACCGTCCTACATCGGGAGAGGTCACTGTCGACGGTGTGGGAATCTCGAAGCTGCGCGGAAGGGATCTGGCAAGGAAGATAGGGTATGTACCGCAGACCACGCCCGTCTCCAGGATGAGTGTCTTTGACGCGGTGCTCGTCGGACGCAAGCCGTACATAGACTGGTCAGCGACCCAGAGCGATCTGGACAAGGTCTCGGAAGTGCTGGAGGCTCTAGGAATGGGCGACCTTGCGTTGAAGTACCTGGACGAAATAAGCGGAGGGGAGTTTCAGAAGGTCCAGATCGCTAGGGCGATTGTGCAGGAGCCGTCGGTCTTGATTCTGGACGAGCCCACAAACAATCTGGATATCGCTAACCAGCATCGGACCATGCATATGATCATCGATGCTGTTCGGTCCAGAGGAATGTGCACGATCATGACCATGCACGACATCAATCTCGCTGTACACTATTCCGACCTTTTCCTGTTCTTCAAGGACGGGAAGGTGGCGGCCTATGGTGGTCTCGAGGTAATAACCGAGGAGCTCATCAAGGAGGTGTACAAAATCGATGTGGAAATCATAGACCACAGGGGCGTTCCCATGATAGTTCCAAAGAACTCTGCCAGGTACCACCTGGAGAGTCATCACCATCCGCATGACATACATGATCATCTGCATGGACTCGACCCCCTGACCGACGATCCGTTCGCATACGGGGGCCTGCCATGAGGGACCCCCACATCCTGACGGAGATTCCAGAGGCCTGTGCCGATGACTTCATCCATAATATGCTGGAGGAGTACTACGAAGGTTTCAGGAGGACGATGGCCATGAAGGCCGCGTTGGAGCTGTCCATCTTTGGGTACACGAGGTCCCCTGTGACCTCTGCGGATGTATCGGATTCGACAGGATGGGACGATGTGATGACCCGGCTGTTCCTAGACTGCTTGGTGTCTATGGGTCTGTTGGAGTTTGCGGATGGCCGTTACTGTAATTCTGTGGTCGCATCGACGCTTCTAGATCCTGAGTCGCCAAGGTACCAGGGAATCAACCTCGGATACGGCATGGATCGTCTCATGAGGTGGTCTGAACTGGGGGAAGCCGTCTGCCAAGGTCCGAAGGTCCTCCCGGTCAGCGAGGTCTTCGGCGATACATGGATACGCGCCATAGGGGAATCGGCGGCTGGTGGATCCGTCGCGAAGATCCTGGCGGAGGTCGAATCTGCCGTGGACCTTCCTGAGGAGGGCAGGTTTCTGGACTTGGGAGGAGGCCATGGGCTGTACACCGTGGCTTTCTGCACCAGGCATCCTGGACTCAAGGGGTACGTGTTCGACAGGCCTGAGATGGTTCAGTTGGCGGAGGAGAACTTTGCTGAGTATGGGTGCGATGCAGGCACGATCTCTGGCGATTTCTATGTCGATGACCTAGGGGGTTTGTACGACGTCGTTTTCTCGTCTTTCAATCACTCTGTCTCTGACATCACTTTGTGCGAGAAGGTCAGGGACGCTGTTGCCCCAGGGGGTCTGCTGATAATGCGTCGTCATGTGTACAACGGTGATCCAGATCCCATTAGGCTTCTGGAGTGGAACATCGCCATCCGCGAGGGCATCGGCAAGGGCTGTCAGAGATTCAACGGATCCTGGCTCCCCTCCTCGTCCGAGTATGTAGGCTGCATGGAGGCACTGGGTATGGAGATGCTCTACAGGAAGATGGTGGATGGCGGTTCCGAGCTGGTCATCATGAGGCGCGGGGTTCCTCGCGACACCAATATATAAGCAGTTACGATAACAAGGCCCATGGCAGACCTGCATGACCGCTGGGTCGCGGAGAGGAGGAACGAGCACTACTACAAGCTTGCCAAGAAGCTGAACTATCGCTCCAGGGCATCCTTCAAGCTGATCCAGATCGACGAGCGCTTCGGGATCTTCAAGCCTGGTGACGCCGTAGTCGACCTGGGGGCGTGTCCCGGTGGATGGTGTCAGGTGGCGCAGGAGCGTACATGGCCGAACGGAAAGGTCATCGGTGTCGACCTCAGGTACATCAAGCCCATCGAAGGTGTCGAGACGTTCATGGGGGATATCACCCACGACTCCACCATGATCGAGCTCATGGAGAGGTTCGGAGGCAAGGCGGACGTGGTTCTTTCCGATATGGCACCGAACATAGCCGGTCATTATTCCATGGACCATGCCAGATCCATCAACCTCTGCATGTACGCGGTGGACGTCTGCGACCGCATCCTGAAGAAGGAGGGCAAGCTGGTCATGAAGGTGTTCATGGGCGACATGTTCGACTCCCTCATGGACGAGCTGAAGAAGCGCTTCCAATCGGTCAAGGTCCATTCGCCGGATGCGTCAAGGGATACGTCGTCAGAGGTCTATGTCATCTGTCAGGGATACTACGGGAAGTCCAACATCACCCTGAAGAAGCCGGAGGCCGAGGAGAAGAAACCCGAGTTCACGGTCAAGGGCGGCTTCATCTGACGGCATCCCCGGTGTGCATTCCCCGAAGGCCGTCGTCGGATGACGGAGGCAGATCCTCCGGTAAGGTGCTCCCGGCCATAGCCGATGACGTCCGAACCGATGTCCGATTCTTTCCTGTAAGGGCAGCGATAGTAGTAAATCCGACCCGACTATAGTCATCCATGGTCCCCACGAAGATCGTCTGCATCGGCTGGAACTACCGTTCACACGTCAAGGAGCTGGAATCCGAGCTTCCGAAGGAGCCCACGGTCTTCCTGAAGCCTCCGAGCTGTCTGATATCGGACGGCGATGACATAGTTATCCCGGCCGGCGTCACGAATGTTCAGCACGAGGTGGAGCTGGCGGTCATTTTCGGAAGAAGGTGCAAGGGCGTCACCGAGGAGGAGGCCCTGTCGTTCGTGTCGCATGTGGCCGTTTTCAACGACGTTTCCGCAAGGGACATGCAGACGGAGGCCCGCAGGGCGGGTAACACATGGGACCTCAGCAAGGGGATGGACACCTTCGGACCGATGTCGGACCCCGTACCCGCGGATGGGATCCGCGACCTCCAGAATCTGGAACTCGTGCTCACTGTCAACGGGGAGGTCAGGCAGCGGGGGAACACCCGCAACATGATATTCCCGGTTGCCCACCTGGTCGCATACGTGTCCCGGTTCATGACCATGGAGCCCGGCGACATCCTGATAACGGGCACGCCGGAGGGCGTCTCGGAGATCAGACCAGGGGATGTGGTCAGGGCGGAGATCGAGGGTGTGGGCTCTGTGACAAACAGGGTCGTAGGAATCTGAGACCTTCTGTTCTGGCCTCTCCGTCTTGATTTCGATTGCTTTCACATGTACACAAGAGTTTTCATGAGTCCATGTTGACAGGGTTGTCTTAGAGGTTTGTCATTGAAGAATCTGAAACCTCTGGACTATTCCGAGGTGGTTCCACCATCCGTTGATGCTCAGCTTGTCGAATCCCCCGAGCAGGCATATCGCAATCATGGCGATGATGTACGCGATGTGGTAATCCACCAGCGGATTGTCGGATGGCGGGACCGATAGCAGATACATCAGGAACATCATCACACACATGCCTATGGTGGCGAGTTTGGACACAAATCCTGCCAGCAGTGCGATTCCTATGACCAGGAGCCCAGCCATCAGAAGGAAGTCCAATATGGGATTGCCGGCGAGACTGTGGAATAAATTGGCGAACACACCAGAGACGAGTTCCGTCAGATAGTATTCGGTGGGCGATCCTCCGTTGATTATGGCGGCCTCGGGCGTGGTTTGCATACCAAGTCCGAAGAGCTTGTCGAAGAACGCCCATATCAGCATGAATCCGAAAACGATACGCAGAACGGCAAGCGCGTATGTCCCCAGTTCCTGACTGTCCCATTTACTGAGAATCTGTTCAGCCATGTGTACAGTCAAAGGCCCATGCGAGTAAAACCATTGTGTTGGCGGAGACTCGCCATCAGTCCCAGAATCTCTTGTTCTTGGCGTAGAGGATCTCGGCGTTCATGATGTCGCGGTAGAAGTCATCCTCGTCCACATGCATGCTGCGGAGGATCCTGGACGCCGCGTCCGGGCCGATCCCCCTTCCGGCAAGGGCGATAACGGCGCGCTTCCCGTGCTCGTTCACGAGATTGGCGTTCCTGGACAGGCGCATCCTGTCCTTCTTCTCCTGTGCGGACATCTCCGTGAGTTTCACCAGGCGGATGTTCTCCCTCTCGTAGCCCTTGAGGACGGCTATCATCACACCTCCGCAATGAGGGCATTTGAACCTCTTCGGTGCGTCGCCGACCCTGAACCTCCACTGGGAGCCGCAGTTCATGCAGGACGCGAACATGACCTCGTCCTCCAGCCTCTTCTTCAGGGCCATGAGGATGGAATGGTCGGCGCGGACAGGCTGCATGAGTTCCTTGGACCTCACGATGCCCTCCAGACCGATGGCCGATATCCCGCCCAGCTCGACCTTCACTTCCCCGTCCGCGATCATCTTCACGACCCGCTCTGTGTTCGGGATGTCGAGGTCCTCCCAGAGCACCTTGTTGACGGCCTCCCTGTAGGCCGGGGTGCCCTGATGCATCTCGAAGAGCCTTCCGAAGTTCATGAAGCGGTGGTCGGCGTTCTTTTCGATGATGCCGAACTTCTTTGCCACGAAGACGAACCTCCATCTGAGGAACGACGAGTTCGTGATCGTGATCCTGGAGAGGGCCTCGACCGTGCCCGGTTTCACGGACATCACCGTCTGCAGGATGTCGTCGCGTTTCATGTTGCGCGGTAGTTCCAGGATCATCCTGTACGGATCCGCCGTCATCCCCACGCTCTCGCCGAGACGGGCAGTCAGGAGTGCGGCGTAGATCTTACCCAGAGTCTCGTTGACGCGGCTGCCGAAGCATCCGTTCACGATGGCTAGTCTGTCCCCGACTTCCACGGTCACGAGCTTATCCGTCGGCATGACGAACCTCTCGTCCTGGTCGGCGAAGTACTTGTTAAGAACCCTCCTACATCCCTCGTCCCCGGGGTAGTCCCCGAGGTTCCTCAGGCGACGCATCCTGCCGACCTCCATGGCGACCTCGAACGGTACCGGGATGTCCGAGCCGACCCAGTTGGGTACGGATCCAACCTCGCGTGCCTCCTCCACAAGGATCTCGTCCTCGCGCATTTCGACTATCCTCCACGTCCTGCCTTTGGCGATGAACATGGCGTACTCCTCGGCGAAGGAGGCCACGAAACTCTCGTCGAGAGTCCCGATTATCGCGCGTGTGCCTATGTCCCTGATCATGTACGAGCGCTCGTCGGGGATCATCGAGATGTT
>CALUNK010000042.1 GCA_944321985.1 Candidatus Methanomethylophilaceae archaeon | reverse complement strand
GCGAGGTCCTCTGCGGTCATTCCCATGGCCAGTCCGTAGAGCTGGGACAGGTGCAGGACGGGGATGTTGTATCCGAGCTCCTTCTGCACGCCGTCGAACTGCAGGTGGCAGAACGGACAGACGTCGATGATGTACTGGGCACCGGACTCCTTCATGTTCTCGAGGTTGGTCTCGGTGAACTTCTTGGCGACATCTCCGAAGGCGGCCTTGAGTCCTCCTCCTGCTCCACAGCACAGCATCTTCTGCTTCCTGGGCATGCTCTTGGCACCGGTGGCCTCGATCAGCTCGTCGAGGATCTTGGGGTCCTCGGGGTCGTCGACTCCCTTGATGTTGCTGGGCTTCAGGAAGTGGCATCCGTAGAACGCGGCAACCTGGTAGGACAGAGGGTTAGTGACCTTGGCCTTGATTCCCTCGATTCCGACCTCCCTGTACAGGACCTCGGCGAAGTGGTAGACCTTGGTGGTTCCCTTGTACTCCATTCCGATCTCCTTCAGGACCTCGTTGACCTCGGCCAGGAGCTTCTCGTCGTGAGCGAGCTCGTGGGCGGCGTCGAACAGGGATCCGTAGCATCCGTTGCAGATGGTGAGGATCGGGAGACCCTGCTTCTCGGCGAGAGCCAGGTTCCTGGCGGCAGCTGCGAGCCAGGTCTTCTTGCTGAACGCCCTGATAACTCCGGGGGCGGGACAGCAGCTAGCGTCCTGGAGGTCGACGAGTTCGACTCCGAGGGCGGCGCAAACCTCCCTGGTGGACTTCTCGATTCCAGGGTACCTGAGGGGTGCGATGCATCCGAGGAAAAACGCGTATTTTGCCATGAGAATCACTCCGTAATCTTGTCGAATCCTGTGAGAGTCAGGATCTTGTCGAGGTCAGCCTTGGCCTTGTCGTTGGCAAGGACGGTGGGCGGGATGCCAGGAAGGCCGATCTGCTCCCTGAGGGCGGTAATCTTGTCCTGGACAGGGACGGTGTGACCGTATTTGGCCAGGTTCTTAGCCGTGTTCCTGTGGTTCTCATACATGTGGCCCTCGGCGACGGCGATGTTCCTGAGCGCGATGATGATGTCCACGATGGGGACCTGCCTGGGGCACCTCTCGACACAGGTGTAGCAGGTGCTGCACTCCCACAGCTCCTCGCTGTTGATGATCTCCTCCTTCATTCCGAGCTGAGCCATCCTCATGAGTTTCCTGACCCTATAGGATGTCCTCCTTCCGGAGGGGCATCCGGCTGTGCAGGTTCCGCACTGGAAGCACATCTTGACTTCCTCGCCGCCGGCTGCGGCGATCTCTTTTGCGAAATCGGGGTTGGGCGTTACCATAGTTATCAGGGCTTGTCACCAGTTTGATGATATATAATATGGACAGTCGCCGACACAATGGTATTATCCCAACGGATAAAACGATCTCCTCAGAGGTTCCTGGCTACGAGCGCCTTGATGACCTTGGACACGGTCTTCGTCTCCTCGCGGTAGATGGCGGTGATGGCGTGGCGGAGCATCTTGGGATCCACCGCGCTCTTCAGCCTCAGGTTCCTCCTGGTGAGCATGAACTCGTCGATGAAGAAGCTCTTGTTCGATCCCAGGAGCTCCGGCAGGGAGAACGTCTCCGAGTCTATCTTGTACTGCCTGTCCTCGGAGTCGAGGTACATGAATGCGACCCTCTGGGCGCCGTACTTGTACCTGATGAACGACGGGCCATTGTCGACGAGGACCATCCCCATATAACCGATCTCCTCCATCTGGAACTCCTCGGCGTCGAACAAGTAAAGAGGGTCGTCGATTATGGCGAGGTCTGCGCGATCCTCCCTCATCATGCGGATGTTGTACTGGTCATCCGAGACGACGATGCTCGCCCCCGGGATCTTGAGCGAAGAGATGACGGACATCGTCAGGTCCTCGGTCACAGGACTGCAGCACACCGTGAACCCCCTCTCCGTCTCGCAACGGTGGTCCATGGACCTGGCGAGGGAGGCTATCCTGGCGCCCTGCTCGGTGAGCTTGGACCCCGCGGGCGTCGTCCTCAGAATCGGTTCGCCTGCCGCCTCCTCGATAGTGCGGATGTACTTGTGAAGAACCGGCACGGATATCCCGAGCTTCCTTGCGGCGGCGGTCTGGCTGCCCGTGTCCGCCACGGCCAGGAGGGCCTCCAGCTGGCGGGTGGTTATCGTCTTGCCGTTAATGGTCTGGGAGTTCCGCACCGTAATATCCATGACGAACGAGAGTGTTATCCTTGAAGATAATACTGCCGAGGGACCACCAACTATGAAGAACAGATGAGCCATGCACCCACCGTGAGATTCGCATGACAGGCGTTGAGAGAGATGCAGAGATCGTCGTCGTGGGGCTCGGGAGCCCGATAATGTGCGACGACGCCGTGGGGCTTCGCGTTTCCGAGGCCATCGAGGCCATGGGCCTGGAGGGCGTCGACTGCTGCCAGGAGGCTGTCGGCGGGCTGGACATCCTCCCCGTGATCCACGGGTACAGGTTCGCCATTATCGTCGACGCCATTCAGACCGGCGACTACGGCCCTGGCACGGTCATGCTGTTCACCGAGCGCGACTTCGACGACGTGATCGCCCACGCCGCGTCGCACGATGTGAACCTGCCCACGGCCATCAGGATCGGCCGTCAGATGGATCCGGACATAATGCCGGAGGAGGTCAGGTTCGTCGCCATAGAGGTGCAGGACATCAAGACCGTGACCGAGACGATGACCCCCGAGGTCGAGGAATCCGTCGACAGTGCCAGCAGGGCGGTCCTCCACATAATGGAGGAGCTCACAGGGTCAGCGCCGAGGCGTCGTACTTCCTAATCTCCCTGTTCCCCTTTCCGAGCACAACGGTGTTGAGACGGTCGGCCCTCAGAAGGTCCTCCGCCACCCTCATGACGTCGTCCTCTGTGACAGCGTCAATCCTGGCAAGGCGGTCCTCCAGGGTCTCCGTGGCGCCGTTGAGCATGTGGTTGACCCCCAGCCTGTAGAGCCTGTGCTCCGTGGACTCCATGCTGCGGACGTTCGCCCCCTTCACGAGCCTCTTCGCCCTCTCCAGCTCGCCCTTCTCGAGACCCTCTCTGAGGAACTGCGATATCACCGATGCGACGGTCTCCACCGCCTCTATGACGTTGCCGTCCGTGCATGACATGTAGGACGTGATCGAGGACGCGTCGCTGTTCTGGGACACCGTGGTGTATATCGAGTAGACCAGCGCCTTCTTTTCCCTGACGTTCTGGAAGAGCCTCGAGCTAGTGCCAGATCCGAGGACCGCGCTCAGCATGGATGCCGCCATCCTGTCGGGATGGGAGGCCCCGTACGACGGGAACCCCATGGCGACATGGCAGTGCTCCGCGTCCCCCTTCACGAACCTGTACTCGGACTTCGGGGTCTGGGGTGCGCTGCGCTGGTTCCTCGCGCCTCCGCCCATGTGGTCCAGCGCCTCCTCCGCCCAGCGAACGGTCTCGTCGACGTCTATCGCCCCGGCGGCGTACACCGCTAGGTTCGGTATCAGATACTTCTCCTCATAGTAGGCGCGGAGGTCCGAAGACGTCAGGCCCGCAACGATCTTCTCGTCCCCGCCCTCGTCCTGGGACAGGGCATGGCCCCTCCAGAGGGTCGACTCGAAGAGGTCATGGATGTAGCTGTCGGGCTCGTTGCGGATCATGCTCAGCTCCTGAAGCACGATCTTCTTCTCGAGCTCGGTGTCCTCCTCGTTAATCTTGGGATGGGCGACGATGTCACCCACCATGTCCATCGCGACGGACGCGGTCTCCTTGATGGTGATCCCGTAGAACGCGGTCATCTCCCTGCCGGTGAAGGCGTTGAGCTCCCCTCCGGCACCCTCCATCTCCTTCGCCATCTGGTAGGAGTTCCTGGTCTCGGTCTCCCTGAACACCGTGTGCTCCAGGAGGTGTGACAGCCCGAATATCCCAGGATGCTCGTCCCTGGACCCAGTCGCCACGCCGATCATGAATGCCGCGCTCTGACTTCCGGGAATGTTCTCCACGACCACCGGGACTCCGCCGGAGGTGCTGGACGAGGTGATGGTGCTACCGCTCATGAGTTCGGATAGAATAGAACTTCTTAAAAAGGTTAACGCTTTACCCCCGGGCATGGCAGTCAAGACCATCAGATACTCAGAGCTCGGCCTGGAAAACCCTGTGGCCGTCATAGGGTTCCCCAGCGTCGGACTGGTCAGCTCCATCACCTCCAACTACATGGTTGGCCAGCTGGAGATGGAGACCGTCGCGGGCCTCTCCTCCCCGTCGATGCCGCCCTACTGCCTGATCCACCGCGGGGTGGCGTACCCTCCGGTCAGGTTCTACGGGAGGAAGCACACCACGAAGACCGGGAGGGACCTCATCGTGTGCCTGTCCGAGTACGCACCGAAGCAGGAGGACTGCTACGAGCTCGTCCAGGCCATCCTGTCCTACCTCAACTACGCCGGCTGCCGCGAGATCATCTGCCTGGAGGGGACCGCCAGGATGTCGGAGGGCGACGCGCCGGTGGCGTGCGGGAGCGGCCCCGGCAGCGACAGGATGATCAAGAAATCGAAGTTCAGCCTGATGGAGGGGGGCATGGTCAAGGGGATAACCGGGATCATGCTGTACGAGGCCCCGACGTGGGGCATGGGCATCACCTCCATCATGGTTCCAGCCAGCCCCAACCTCCCGGACCCGGGCGCCGCCGCCCAGTTCATCCCCGCCCTGTCGTCCATGATCCCCGGGCTCAGGCTTAGCTCGAAGCCGCTGCTGGGGGAGGCAGAGGAGATCCGCAAGAAGGTCCAGTCGGACCAGGAGGCGGCCGAGAGGCAGGAGGAGGAGGTCGCGGGCAACCTGTACGGCTGAGCCCTGCCCTCGCCACCAACGTCATCAATTTATCGGGGAACCTGGATTGGGACGGGCATGGAACTCGTACCATCCAGATTCTTCATCACCCACAGCTCGGCGGTCAGCAAGACGTCCGACCTCAACGCGTTCGACAGGGCCCTCATATCGGCGGGCATAGGCGAGCAGAACCTCGTCTCGGTGTCATCGGTGATCCCCAAGAACGCAGAGCTCGTGGAGATGTGCGAGATGCCCATGGGCGCGGTGACCCATTGCGTACTGGCCCAGATGAGGGGCACGGAGGGGGAGACCATCGCCGCCGGGATCGCGTACGCCTACAGGAAGGACGGGAAGGGAGGGTACGTGGCCGAGGGGCACATACACGGGTCCGCCGACTCCCTCAAGGAGATCCTGACATGGAAGATGAACGAGATGGCCGAGATCCGCTGCGTCGAGTTCGAGGAGATACAGTTCGCCACAGAGGAGCTGGAGATCCCCCTGGACCACTACGGATGCTGCGTCGCCGCACTCGTGTTCTCGGAGTACCGCTGATGTACGGACTCGCACTGTGCGGGGTCTGCAGGAGGCCCAGGATAGTCGACAAATCGAAATCCGAGTCCGCCTGCCCATACTGCAACTGCGTGCAGAAGACGAAGGAGATGTCGTTCTACTTCGAGTCCGCGGACCAGAACGCGGTTCGCGAGGCGCTGTCACAGGCCACGGGGTTCGTGCCCCCTGACATGCTGAAGAAGAAGCAGAGGATAGCCGATGCCGACCCCTACTCCACCATGGTGTACAGGTACGAGCACTGCTCCGACCTGGAGGAGAAGATGACCATACTCGCCGAGGGCCTCACGGCCATCAAGGGCACCTTCACCCTCGACGATGTGAGGGAGATCGCCGGCGATCGCGCCGAGAAGATGGTGTCGGCGATGCTGGACCGCTGCATCATCTCCGAGGTCAGAGTGGGCGTCTACAGGGCCTGAGCTCACCTAGGGATGTCGTCGCGCCTCTTGCCCTCCATCTTGAGGACCTCCCTGACGATCTGCGGGAGGCGCTGGCTCATCGTGCGGTAGAACATGTAGGCCGAGACGACCAGCATGACCGCCAGGCAGACGTAGTACAGCACTCCGAAGGAGGCGGGGTCCTGGAAGGCGACGTACAGCAGGATGTTGAATATTATGGCTGGAATCGCCGCCTGGAGCGCGAACTCCATAACCCTGTGTCTGGCGATCCCCTCCCCCACGGTCGTCCCAACCGCACCCAGCATCAACGAGAAGGATACGGACAGTATGACGAGAACGACCGCCGACGCGTCTATCGTCTCTATGGCACTGGCCACCAGGAACACGATCCCGGTTGCGAGACCGCACGACATGCCGAGGCCCAGAGCGTAACCGTAGAAGATCGAGTCGGACTTCCCCCTGAAGCGCTTCAGGTTCATGACGACCACCATCGCCATCACCTCTATCACGGCCATCAGCACCATGTAGACGATGTTGGTGGAGAAGCCCAACACCCTCATGGCGAAGAACAGGACCGAACCGGCTATCATCCCGACCACCAGCATTATGAAGAACGTGGGGTCGCTGAAGAACGGCTGCTCGACCTTCGGGTAGGTGTAGTTGCGTACCCCGAGGTACATCAGAATCAGCGCGGGACCGATGCCTAGCAGCATCGCGAGGCCGAATATCCAATCCATGTAATTGGGATGTGAGGGTGTATTTTAATGCTTGCGGGAGGACCCCTCGGGACTCCCGTCGATGAGCTTGTCATAGTAGTGGACCACCATGCAGGATCTCTCGCACCTACCGCAGGAGTTGCACCTCCCCGGGTCCACCCTCATCCCGCCGGATATGCTTATGGCCTTCCTGGGACAGCCCTTCTCGCAGATGCCGCACTCCGTGCACATCTGGGCGCGGATCAGCGCCTTCACCGACCTCTCGAAGATCCTCCTGACATTGCCCTCGTCCGGAGCGTTGACCGACACCTGCCCTCCGCCGAAGAGCCTCGCCCTGCCCGTCGGCAGCCTCAGCAGGGCGATCTCGTATTCCGCGTCGTACCTCACGTCACCGACCGTCCTAAGCGCGTCGGCCACGTAGGAGAAGTCCCTCGAGCGCGGAATCGTCACCACCGCCTCCATCGAGTACCCTCCGGCGGCGCAGGATGAGGCGCCCTTCAGCATCCTCATACTTGGTCCCGGGACGGTCTTCGGCCTCAGGTCCAGGCACATCTCGTCGGCCAGCTGGACCATCTTGGGCGGAAGGACCTTCCAGCGCCAGAAACCCGAGTCGACGTAGTCGCGCGGGAGCCCCCTGGACTCGGCGTAGCGGTGGAGGTAGTCCTCCCATCTCGAGTACAGCTCTGGATGGATCCTACCGGTGTTCCTCCACTCGCTGGACAGGCATGAGGGGCATAGGTAGCAGCCTATCCTCTCGAAGTCCCTGTCGTAAAGGGGGTTGTAGCTGAGCCCGTGGGACAGGATGTACAGCCACACCTCGGCGGCGGTCCACGAGCGTATGGGGTTGAGGTTGACCTGGTTGGGGACGAACGGGTTCCTGGTGACGAACCCTATCCCTGACCTGGCGTACGACTCCAGCCAGCGGTTCCCCTCGACGGTCACCGTCCCGTCCGGGAACTCCCTGGATATCATGTCCGTAATCGGACCGAGCTTGCACACCTTGCAGCACCAGCGGAAGTCCTTGGCAGGCGGACCGAATGCGTCGACGTTGTCCCAGAAACCGTTCCCTCCCGACGCCACGTGCAGAACGGTGCCGTTCTCCCTCGCGAACGCCCTGACGTAGTCCACGGTCTCGGGGAACTCGAGCCCCGTGTCTATGTACATCAGCTCCACGGAGCCACATGCCTGGGAAGCCAGCCCGTATGCCGCGAGAGAGTCCTTCCCGCCCGAGAATGAAACTGTCACGGGGAGGCCCTTGGGGTTCTTCTCTGCCAGGAAAGCCCTGATCTCCTTCACCGCACGCCTCTGTATGCGTCTCAGGTGGTCGCGGTTGCATGCCGCGAACACGGACAGGTCCGCGTCCCTGACCTCGTGCGGCGGGGCCGGCTGGTCGATGTCGCGTATCTTGATGGCGCGTTCGGACTGCTTCAGAGACGAGCTGTCCTCCAGCGCTATGCCCGCTCCGATCCTCTGGCCCTTCCTGAGTATGAGCGGGTCACCCTTCGAGAACTCCCCGACCACGTCGTTGAGGTTCGTCCCCGGGATAACCTTCCCCTTGAGATGCCCGGACATCCCCCAGAACCAGACGACGTTCTTCGAAGCCACAGGATTGAACATGTCCGCCCCGGGCTGCCTTACCTCGAGGACCATCCTGTCAAGGCGCATGTCGAACCTGATGACGCCCAGGACGGATCCGTCTGCGATGACCTCGTCCGTGCGGTCCTCCCCGGGGACCTTGTTCAGCCATATCGACTTCCCCCTGAGTGGGGAATCGGTGCCGAAAGCGTCGCGGAATAGACCGAGAACCAGATCGACGCTGTCCCCCATGCATGGCCTGATGTCGCCGGGGCTGTTGACCCTGAACGCCCGTCCTGTGGAACCGCAGACGGAGCACGAATCGCCCAGGAGGAGCATGCCGCAGCCGTCGCACCATCTGCAGACCTCCTTGCCGTGAGCTATGTTCTGAGCCATCGCGTGAAGGATTCTGCTTCATCTTTATATTGGTGAGCCTGTATCGGCGGGCTATGCAGGACCCGTACGACTACGAAATTCATGTCAACCCGGGATACGGGAAGAAGAGGTTCAGCAGCGAGGAGATCAGGGACATCTTCGTCGCGATTGTCGTCCTATCGATAGCGTTCCTCATCCTGTACCGCAACCAGACGATCATGGCATGCCTCGAGTACCATCTCGGCGAGACGGGCAGATGGGCAGGCCTTTTCGCGATATGCTTTTTCCTCGTCGTTTTCTCGTTCCTCCTGCACGAGTTCGGACACAAGTTCACGGCGCAGAAGTACGGGATGTGGTCGGAGTTCAGGCTCTACCCCGTAGGACTGATCCTGACCCTGGTCACATCCATGATGGGCTTCCTGTTCGCCGCGCCCGGTGCGGTGTACATCCGCGGTTACGCGGACATCGAGAAGAACGGCAAGATCAGCATGGCCGGGCCGATTGTCAACATCATCCTCGCAGCAATAGGCATAGCGGCGGTCATGACCATGAACAACAGCCCCTACTGGCTGGACGACCCTGCGTTCCTGGCCATCCTGGTGTTCATGATGCTCGCATCTCTGAACTCGTTCCTCGCGGTGTTCAACCTGATCCCGCTGGGACCCCTGGACGGCGGCAAGATACTCACCTGGAACAAGGTCGTCTGGATCGGCATGTTCGCAATAGCCGTCATCGAGGTCATCTGCGCCTACTACATGACCTCCGACATATCCTACTACCCCATGGCGAACCCGTTCATCTGAGACTCAGGTCCACGATGGTGCGGGATCTTTTCGGCAGATCCCTGCGGCACTGTCCGGGAGGCCTGATGGCCTCCCTCCCTTGACGGGTCCGACCTTTCCCCGCGAACGCCAGGCGTAATAGTCTGATAACTGGCCTGTCTGTTCAGAATGGGGGTTCGGGGGCGATGCCCCCTGGGTTTAGAATCACATGAAGTCGGGGCAGGGATACCTCAGGTTCCTGAGGATGCCTCCCTCCCACTGGTCCAGCTTTCCGGGGTTGAGGATGTTCTCCGGGTCCATGGCCTTCTTGATCGCCCTGATGCTGGACATCTCGGACGCCCTCTCCTTCTGGAAGTTGGGCGCCTTGGAGATTCCGACGCCGTGCTCCCCGGTGACGGTGCCTCCGAGCTCGATGCAGACGTCGAAGATCTCGTCGACGGCCTTGACGCCCCTCTCCCACTGGTCCTTGTCGTAGACGTCAATGACCATCTTGGTGTGGAGGTTTCCGTCGGAGGCGTGACCGTAGGTCGCGATGGTGACATCGTACTTCTCGGCGATCTCCTGGAACGCCTTGACCGCCTTGGGGACCAGGGACACGGACACTCCCATGTCGTCAGCCAGGGACACGCACGCGTACCCGGGCTTCAGAGCGGAAAGGGAGGTCATGACCGACTTCCTCGCATCGGTCCACTGCGCCATGAGCTTCTTGTCCTTGGTGGGGATGACCTCCACAGCTCCGATCTCCTTAGCGATCTCCTCCACGATGGCGATGTCCCTGTCGATGATCTCGTCGGTCTCGCCGTCGACCTCGACTATGCAGAGGGCCCCGCAGTCGGGCAGGGGGTTTCCGCGGGCCTTGTTCACCGCGTTGATGCTTACACTGTCCATGAGCTCGCAGGAGGAGGGGATCAGCGGCTTGGCGATGATGGCCGAGATGCACCTTCCGGCGTCCTCCACGGTGTTGAAGCAGCAGAGGCAGTTGGCGGCTTTCTTGGGCTTGGTGGTCAGCTTCAGGGTAACCTCCGTGATGATTCCCAGAGTACCCTCGGAACCACACATGAGACGCGCCAGCTGGTATCCGGACGAGTCCTTGATGGTCCTGGTCCCGCAGCGTACGATCTCCCCATCGGCCTTGACGAACGTGAGTCCCATGACGAAGTCCCTGGTCGCCCCGTACTTGACGGCGCGCATACCGGACGCGTTGTTGGCGACCATGCCCCCTATCTGGCACGCCTCCGCGGATCCGGGGGAAGGAGGGAAGAAGAAACCGTACTTGGCAAGCTCCTCGTTGAGGTCGTTGTAGACGCATCCCGCCTCCACGTCGACCCAGAGGTCGGCGACGCTGATCTTCTTGATCTTGTTCATCCTCTGCATGGCCATGACGATGCCGCCCTTGATGGGGACGGCGGAGCCGCAGAGACCGGTGCCCGCACCGCGGGGGGTGACGGGGATCTTGTTGGCGTATGCGATCTTCATGACCTCGGACACCTGCTCGGTCGTCCTGGGCTGGACGACGATGTCCGGGGTGTTGTGGAAGATGGATGCGTCGAAACCGTACGTGTACAGGACTGCGGGCTCGGTGGAGTAGCCCTCCTTTCCGACGACTTTCTCGATCTGGTCGATGATGCTCTGATCCAAGATGGACACCTCTCTGAATTGGGTGCCGATTACGACCTAGACTTTAATAGATTACGCGCAGGCGCACCCGTTTTTCAGGAGGTTTACGTCGGCCTCCCCGTGAGACGTAGAGACCGACCGCTGATCTGGCACATGTCATCGGAAGAACTGCTTCGGCTTGCCGGCCGCGGTCACCCTCATCTCGACCTCGTCGAGGTCGCGACCGCCCGGGAGGGTCATGTACAGATGGCGATCGGTATCCACGGTGACGCAGACGTCCACCGCGTTGCTCCTCTCCGCGACGGCGATAGCGTACTCCCTCGCCCTGACCTCCTGGTCTGCTATCGCTTCCTCGATGCTGTCGTACCTGAACCTGCCCATCTTGGAGAAGGCCTCGTACTCCCCCTTCGCCTTCACCATAAGCATCGGCCTTATCAGGACGTCTATGGACTCCGACACGGAGGACGTTATCGCACCGACGGCGTTGCCCACGTCCGAGTCCTCGTCTATTATGACCTCGGTCCCGAAGACGTCGCTCATCCACCTGATGTATACGCCCGACGGTGCCCCTATCCCGATTATGGGCTTGTCCACTGTCAGCTTGCAGTGGAAGTCCTTCCCCGGCCTGTTGGTGATGGACTTCATGACGAGGTCCATGCCCGTCCTCCCCAGGTCGAGCTCGCCCGAGTCCTCAGCCAGGATGACCTTCGCCAGCTCCAGTGCCAGCTTGTTGCGTATGGCGTCACGGGCCTTGGCCACGAAGGCCTCTGGCGTCATGCCTGCGAGGGCCGCCATGTACGCCACGCCCGCCTTGGATGCCTCCGCGTCGAACTCGGTGTATGTCCCGTCCGCATGCAGGATGTCGGTCGGGGTCAGCCCGATCCTCTGGATGAAGCCGTAGCCCTCGAGGACCGAGACGTTGAACTCGTACTCGTCGCGACGGAGCTCCATGGCCGCCCCCGTGATCGTGTACGGCCTGGAGGACGTCAGCTCCAGGAGCTCGTTATCCGCCTGCGTTACCATGGAGGGGTCCCTGGGACGGCCTATGGTGCGGAGGAACTCCGTTCTGAACACCTTGTTCTCCACGTTCACAGGCCTCATGTAGCGCGTCGGCGGGTTCGAGGCGACGGACGAGAGGTGCTCGGCAACATGCGGCCACCTCCTGGCGGCGATGCACAGCGGCATGACGCGCAGGGACGTCAGCACGATGCGCCCCTGGTTGACGACTATGCGGCTGTCCCCTCCGATGCCGGACGTGGCTATCTGCGCGGCCATGACCCTCGTCCTCTTGCCGCCGATCACAGCGCCTTCGGGGTCGAGGCTGGGCCTTCCGTCACGCAGGACGCCTATGTCGGTGGTGGTTCCGCCGATGTCCATGACGACCGCGTCCCTGACCCCCGTCATGTGCATGGCGCCCATGAGGCTGGCGGCGGGTCCGGAGAGGATGGTCTCGACCGGCCTCTCCCTGGCGACCTCCCCGCTCATCATCGAGCCGTCGCCGCGGAAGATCATCAGCGGGGCGTGGACTCCCTTCTCCCGGAGCACCGCCTCGACGGAGCGTATCAGGCCGTCCATCACCGGGATCAGCCTGCTGTTCATGATGCACGTTGTGGTGCGCTCGCTGAATCCCAGGCTTGAGGACAGCTCGTGCCCGCAGACGATGGGCACCCCCAGCATCTCCTTCGCCATCTCGCGGACGGCGTCCTCGTGCTCGGGGTTGCGTATGGACAGGTATCCGGATACGGCCAGACCGTCTACCTTCCCGCGGATGGACTCCAGGAACCTCCTCACGGCATCGACGTCCAGGGGCTCGTTGGGGTCACCGTGGTAGTCGTGCCCTCCGGCGACCTTCACAGAGAAGTCCGCGCTGACGTCCCTATTGTAGTCCCCGCCTATGCAGACGAGGCCGACCCTGCAGCCCTTGCCCTCGACGACGGAGTTGGTGGCGAGCGTGGACGAGAGCGCCACGACGGAGACCTCCCTGAGATAGTCCTCGCTTATGCCCTCGATGGCGCCCCTGATGCCTATGCAGAGATCCTCGCGGGTCGTCATGGATTTGGCCTTGTCGAGGACCTCCCCGGTGTCCAGAGCCATTATCACGGCATCCGTGTAGGTCCCGCCCGTGTCCATCCCTAGTCCGATCTTCATTTGAAGTCCCTGTCCGATGGAGGACTCGCGGATTTATTTGGATTCCGTCCTCCTCCCTCGTATTGAAATATTATGAAGGTCTCCGAGCCTCCATGAAATCCACGATTGTTCTTCTTGGACCCCCTGGATCCGGAAAGGGAACCCAGGG
>CALUNK010000041.1 GCA_944321985.1 Candidatus Methanomethylophilaceae archaeon | reverse complement strand
CAGGAACGTGTTCCAGCACAGGAACGTCGAGGGAATGACCAGGGCCATCTCCGACATCGTCCTCCGCGGGTACACGGTCGAAGAGGCCAAGAAAAACAACCTGAGCTGATTCCCATGGACAAGGAGATATGGGTCAGGGCAGACGTGCCCGACAGCAAGGAGGAGCGCAAGAACATCGTCCTGTCCGCCCTGGAGACCGGCATAGAGACCGCGATCGTGAGGCCGGAGGACGAGGATTTCGCCAGCCTCGGAAAGGTCACCCTGCGCATCAACGACAACGGGTCGCTCTCGGACGGATACGAGATCGTGGAGCTCAGCACCCCCGAGGACCAGGACAGGGCGATGGCGATGGCAGGCAAGAGGGCCGGGATCATCCTCGACTCGTCGGACTGGACCGTCATCCCCCTCGAGAACCTCATAGCGAAATTCAGGAACTCGGGCACCAAGGTCTTCGCCTGCGCCTCGGACAAGGAACAGGCCAAGCTGTACATGCAGACCTTGGAGAAGGGCGTGGATGGGATCGTCGTCTCGACGGATGACCCCAACGCGATCAGGAAATTCGCCTCCATCGTCTCCGGCACATCCGACGTCGAGCTCTCCGAGCTCGAGGTCCTGTCCGTCAAGAACATCGAGATGGGCGACCGCGTCTGCGTCGACACCGTCTCCATCATGGTCCCCGGAGAGGGGATGCTCATCGGATCCCAGGCATCGTGCCTGTTCCTCATCCAGTCCGAGAGCGAAGACAACGGCTACGTCGCCGCCAGGCCCTTCAGGGTCAACGCCGGCGCCGTGCACGCATACGTCATGGGCCCAGAAGGGAGGACCAGGTACCTCGGAGAACTGAGGTCGGGCGAACCCGTGGTCCTCGTCAACAGGGACGGGACGACCAGGCTCTCCTCCGTGGGCAGATGCAAGATCGAGCAGAGGCCGCTCGTCCTGCTGACGGCCACCGACGGCCAGAACACGTACTCCACCATCCTGCAGAACGCCGAGACCGTCAGGCTCGTCACCAAGGACGGATCCATATCGGTCTCCGCGGTCAAGAAGGGGGACAAGGTCCTCGGAAGACTGGAGTCCGGAGGAAGGCACTTCGGGATGAAGATCGACGAGACCATAAGGGAGATCTGATGAGGGTCTGCGCCTCGCTGAGCAGTGCGTCCGACATAGACGCTGCAATGGATGCCGACATGATCGAGGTCCGTCTGGACCTCCTCGGATCCGTCCCGGATACCCGCGGCAAGGAGACCCTGGTCACCTACCGCGACCCGGTGGACCTGATGGTCCTCCCAGACGGCTACTCCGGGATGATCGACGTCGGCGAGCAGCCCAGGCCCGGCACGGACCTCACCGTCGTTGGCTCGTACCACGACTACGGATCCACTCCGGGATCGGACTGGATCGCGTCCAGGTTGAACTCCATGGACGCAGACATCCGCAAGGGTGCGTTCAGGGTCAACAGGATGGCGGACCTCGCATCCATCCTCGACGCCTCGAAGGCCGTGGAAGGGAGGCACGTCCTCCTGGGCATGGGTGCTCTGGGCGCCGTCACGCGCATCAGGGCAGATGTTCTCGGCAACGAGTTCTCCTTCGGATATGTGGGCGAGCCCACGGCCCCGGGACAGTTCAGCGTCCGGGAGATGCTGGAGATGGGAGACGGATGCATGGTCCTCGGGATTCTCGGGAATCCCCTCGGGAAGAGCAAGTCCCCCGCCATGCAGAACGCGGCGATGAGGGCGAACGGGATAAGGGGAGCGTACCTGCCGCTCGAGACGCCTGACCTGGAAAGGGCAGAGGACGTCATACGCGGGTACGGGATCCGTGGCGTCAACGTGACGATACCGTACAAGCAGGAGATCATGGAGCATCTCGACCGTATCGACCCGGTTGCGGAGAGGATAGGTGCCGTAAACACGATCGTCAACGACGAGGGCGTCCTCACCGGATACAACACGGACATCATCGGCATCGACGTCGCCCTCGTCAGAGCGGGGATCGACGTCACGGACAGGCGTGTGGCGGTCATGGGCTCCGGAGGCGCCGCCAGGGCATGCATGCAGTACCTGGACGATCACAACTGCCGCGTCACCGTGGCCGCCAGGAACGAGGAGAAGGGGTCCGCCCTGGCCAGAGAGTTCGGCCAGACGTACAGGAGGCCCCGCTCGGTCTCCCTTAGGATGCATGACCTTCTGATCAACTGCACCCCGGTCGGGATGTACTCGGACGGACCGTATCCTGTCGGCATCGAGGGACTGGACCATGGGGTCTCGGTATTCGACATGGTCTACGGATCCACACCGCTCACCAGGAAGGCCGAGGAAATGGGCTGCAAGGTCGCCTATGGGGCCGACATGCTGGCCGGCCAGGGTGCGGCATCGTTCGAGATGTGGACCGGCGTGAAGGGTTCCTTCGACATCATGAGGAAGGAGTTGGAATGACCAGCCAGGGAAGCTCCCACGGATCGATAACGGTCATCAACGCCATGCCCTGTGGCATAGGCGCCACGATAGGGGTCGGACTGAACACCACGGCCAGGTTCTCCGAGGGCGGAGATACCAGGGTCGTCAGGATAAACAACGACGTGTCCGAGGACACCAACATGGCCCGCATCTGCGTCAGGCGCGCATACGAGCATGCCGGGGTGATGGAGCCTGAGAGCTGGTCGCTGGAGACCAGCTCCCAGATACCTGTCTCCAGGGGGTTGAAGAGCTCCAGCTGCGCATGCAACGCGATCCTCAGGGCGGTGTTCTCCCACCTGGATGTCGAGATGGACCCGGTGGACCTCATCAGGTTTGGGGTCTGCTGCGCCAGGGAGGCGAAGGTCACAGTCACCGGATCGTTCGATGACGCCTGCGGATGCGGCCTCGGCGGACTGGTGATGACGGACAACCGCAGGGACGAGATCATCGACCGCGCGGACATAGGGGACTACGACGTGGTGATCCATGTCCCCGCATTCAAGATCAGGAAGACCGGCCTGCCACTGGACAGGCTCCACGAGGTCGCGCCGCTGATACGGCAGGCGATCGACATAACGATGAGCAACCCGTTCGAAGCCATGACCATGAACGGCCGCATAATCTCCAAGGCCTCGGGGGTGGACAACTCCATGGCCGAGAAGGCGATGGACATGGGCGCTCTGGGCGCCGGCATGTCCGGATCGGGGCCGGCGGTTGCCATCGTGGTGGCCAGGGGCGACGGCGGAAAGTTCGCCGAGGACATGGGCATGACGACAGAAGAGACGATACTAACAGAGACGAGGTGCGGCGAATGACATCGATGGCCTTCCACGGGGGCAGACTGGAGGGTACGGTCTCCCCACCGCCGTCAAAGAGCCACACCCACAGGGCGTTCTTCCTCGCCTCGATGGCGAAGGGAACGTCCAGGGTGTCGAACGCGCTCATGTCCGCCGACACCAGGGCCACCCTCTCTGCATGCAAGGCGATGGGGGCCGGAATAGCGGACGACGGGGATGACAAGGTCATCTCCGGCGGAGACCTGCACGCACCTGTATTTGTGGATGCCGAGAATTCCGGCACCACGATGAGGATCTTCGCAGGCATTTGCTCAATGTTCGACGGAGAGTCTACGATCACCGGAGACGACTCGCTCAGGAAGAGACCCATGGGGCCCCTCCTGGCGGCACTGGAGCAGACGGGCACCGCATGCACATCCAACGGCGGGCTCCCGCCCGTCGTGATAAAGGGGCCCAACCGCGGAGGGAGGGTGTCCATCGACGGGGGCGTCAGCTCCCAGTTCATCACTTCCCTGCTGATGGTGTCCCCCATGCTGGAGAACGACTCCGAGGTCACCGTGGAGGGCAGCATGATATCCGCGCCATACCTCGACGTGACCGTGCACATGATGCACCTTTTCGGCGCCGACGCCGAAAGGGACGGCAACGTGTTCAGGATCAAAGGAGGGACCGGATACAGAGCCTACGACTACATGGTCCCGGCGGACTTCTCCTCCGCCGCCTTCCCACTGGTGGCCGGAGCGCTGGGCGGACGCGTGACCGTCACGGGCATGGACATGGACGACCCGCAGGGCGACAAGGCGATCGTGGACATCCTCAGGAGGGCCGGAGCAAACGTCGAGGTGCACGGAACCGAGATCACCGTGTCTGAATCCGTGATGACGGGTTGCGAGATCGACATGGGCGATGTCCCGGACCTGTTCCCCATAGTGGCTGTTCTGCTGAGCACCGCGAAGGGCGACAGTCGCCTGTATGGCGCACCCCAGCTCAAATTCAAGGAGAGCAACAGGATCGAGACCGTGGTCAACATGATTAACGCGATCGGAGGGGATGCCGAGGCGACCGATGACGGATGCATCATACATGGCAGACCCAGACTGAGGGGAGGGGCGATCGTCCACAAGGGAGACCACAGGATCATGATGTCGGCGGCGATCGCGTCCATAGTTTGTGACGGGCCGGTCACCATGGACGACATTGAATGCTGTGCCGTCTCGTACCCGGGATTCCCGGATGAGATGGCTGCCATAGGCATGCGCGAGGAGGTCATCTGATGTACACCACTGGAGAGAAGTTCAGGTTCACTTTGTTCGGGAGGAGCCACGGGCCGTTCGTCGGGGGGATCCTCGAGGGAGTGCCCGCGGGGTTTGAGATCGACATGGATCGGATTGCCGCGGAGATGGCGCTGAGGAAGCCCGCCGGCGGAATAGGGACGCCCAGGAAGGAGGATGACGACGTTGAGTTCGTCCAGGGGGTCAGAGGCGGTGTCGCGGACGGCAACCCCATACTCCTGAGGATAGCCAACAGGAACACGGACAGCTCGAAGTACCAGAAGTTCTACGATACCCCCCGCCCGGGCCATGCGGACCTGCCCGCCCTCCTGAAATTTCCGAACCACGACCTAAGCGGCAGCGGCCAGTTCTCGGGAAGGCTAACGGCGGCGATAGTAGCCGCCGGTGCGATAGCGAAGCAGGTCATCGAAAAGGAGGGCGTCCGTGTCGACGCGTTCACCAGATCCGTAGGAACCCAGAACGACAGATGGGTCCGCGTTCCCGAGGAGGCGCGCATGTCGGTCCAGTACCCGACGAGGTCGTGCAGCAGGAGAATGGACACCGCGTTCACGGAGTGCATAGAACAGGCGGCCGCGGCAGGGGACAGCGTCGGAGGCGTGGTGGAGTGCTTCATCACGGGGCTGCCCATCGGCTTCGGCGGGATATGGTTCGAGGCGCTGGATGCGGAACTGGCGAAGGCGATGTTCGGCATCCCTGCCTGCAAGGGGGTGGAGTTCGGCGATGGATTCGGTCTCGCCAGGATGAACGGCTCCCAGACCAACGATGCGTACCGCTTCAAGGACGGGAGGATAGTTACGGCGACCAACCACATGGGCGGAATCGTCGGCGGCATGTGCGACGGCGCCCCCGTCTGCTTCCGCGTGGCGTTCAAACCGACCCCCTCCATCTCGAAGGAGCAGGAGACAGTCAACCTGAGAACCGAACAGAACGACACTGTGACGGTCGAGGGCAGGCACGACCCGTGCATAGTCCCGAGAGCGGTGGCCGTCGTAGAGGCGATGGCGGCACTGACCGTCGCCGACCAGATGGCGAGGGGACTGCGATGACGCTCGAAGAAGTCCGCACCGAGATCCAGGACATAGACTACCAGCTCCTGACCCTCATGAGAAGGAGGCTGGAACTGGCTAGGCTCGTAGGGGAGGACAAGGTCTCCAGGAACGCAGCCGTAAGGAACATCCCCCAGGAGAACAAGGTCATCGACAGGTACAGGGGATACGCCCTGGAGAACGGGATGAACCCCGTGTACGCCGAGCAGGTCTGCAGGATCCTGATGCAGGAGTCCATCGAGATCCAGGCCTCCCTCCCCAGGACCAGTGTCAGGATGCGTCACATCGCCATCATCGGCGGATACGGCAAGATGGGGCGGTGGTTCGCCGACCTGCTGAGGGGAGCCGGCCACCGCGTCGACATCATAGATCCGTCCTCTGGTAACGGACTGGTCATAGAGGATGCGAAATGGGCGGACTCCGTCATCGTTTCCGTGCCGATATCCCGCACCGGATCGATCCTCAGGAAACTGGACGAGATCTGCAAACCGGATGCGCTCATCTTCGACGTCGCATCCCTGAAGTCGCCTTTCATCGATGTGCTGAAGGACATGGGCGCCAGACGTCGCGTCTGCTCCGTGCACCCGATGTTCGGACCGTCGGCGGAGTCGATGTACGAGAGGAACGTCATCGTCTGCGACTGCGGATCGGAGTTGGCCGTGGATGAGGCGATGGAGCTTCTTGGAAACCACGGTGCCGACATTCGTCGGATGTCCGTGGACGATCACGACATGTACATGTCCTACGTCCTGGGACTCAGCCATGCGGTCAACATCGCGTTCTTCACCGTCCTCGACAGGAGCGGAATCGATTTCCAGGACATGAAATCCGTCGCGTCCACAACGTTCAACAAGCTGATGGACACCAACGAGTCTGTCGCCCTCGAGGACCCGTACCTGTACTACGAGATCCAGCACCTGAACTCCAACAGGGAGCTGATGCTGAGGGAGTTCGATTCCGCCGTTCACGATGTCGTGGACGCGGCACTGAGCGACGACCCCCGCGCCTTCAAGGAACTGATGGACAGGGGAAGGGAGTACTTCACCTGAGCCCGCTCATACCCTTGAGCGTGCCGAAGACCCCCTTCATGCCCTTCACCACAGACGTGCGCTCATCGTAGAACTTGCGATAGAGTGCGGTGTTGGCCTCGTCCGGGTGGAACGTACGGTCCACCTCGGCGGACCTCTCCAGCAGCGACGGCAGGTCCCTCTCGTCACCTACCGCGAACGCGCCCATGGCGCAGTCGGTAAGGACCGCGCCGCCACGGGTCTTCATGACCACCGCCTCGCTGCCTATCATGTCGGACTTGATCTGGTTCCACACGTCATCGGCGCTACCGCCTTCGGTGATCGTGATCCTGGACAGGTCCACGCCCGCTTCCCGGTAAACGTCGGTTACTCCCATGTAGTCGTAACCGATCGCCTCCAGGACGGATCTCCACAGGGCAGGGCGGTCGGTGTCCAGGGTCATGTTGAGGAAGGCCCCGCTGGCGTCCATCATGTCGCCGTAACCGCCTGTGAGATAGGGCAGGAACGTCACTCCGCGGGACCCGGCGGGGACCTTCGCCGCACCGCGGCTCAGCTCCTCGTAGCCTACGTCCCCTCCGTAGACACTGTCCTTGAACCATCTCAGGGACAGCCCGCCCGTGCGGATGAAACCCCAGTAGAAGTAGGAGTCGTCCAACGATCCGCTGTTGAATATGAGGCCGGTCCCATGACTGCTCAGCTTGGGGACTATGCCGTCGGTGGACACGCAGAACATCGCACACGTGCCGGCTACGTCGACCGCCATCCCGGATCTGAACACCCCGCATCCGAGCATGGACTGCATCGTGTCTCCGGCTCCCCCGCATACAGGGGTCCCCACCTTGAGGCCCGTCGCCTCGGCGATGTCCGACGGGATGTGCCCGATGACGTCCCACGGCTTGACGATCCTTGGCATGAAACCGGGATCTATCCCCAGTATGTCCAGTTGCTCGGTCGACCATCTCTTCTCGAGGACATTGTATCCGAGACCCCAGCCTGACATGGCGCCTTGGTCGATGAAGGCGTCGTGGGCCTTCAGCCCGGCCAGGTGCATCAGGATGTACGGGGCGTTGTGCACGAACTTGCATCCGCGCTCCCTGAAATCATCGGAGTTCTCCAGGAACCATCTGGCGAACATCGCCGGGAACATGCAGCTCGCATCGGCGTTTCCCGTCTCCTGGCCCCAGACGTCCAGGTTCATGGCGTTGATTCTGTCGGCATCATCCTGTGTCCTGGAATCCAGATAATTTATGAACGGCGTTATCGAGTCCCCGTTCTCGTCGACACCCGTTATTCCGCAGATTATGCCGTCCCCCATGACGGAGCGGATCGCCAGGGGATCCATGCCGCGGGACGACATGTCCTCGGTGCATTCACGGATTCCCTGGATTGTCAGATGCAGGTACTCGTCGGGATCCATCTCGACACAGCGGGACGCGGGATAGTGGATCGTGGTCGGGTGCGAGACCTGCGAGACGCATTCCCCGGCGCCATCGTAGACGGCGACCCTTACGCTCTGTGTGCCGGCATCGAATCCCAGATAGTACCTCTCCGACATGTGATCGAGTTACCAGAAAACATATGAATAAAAGCTATTTTGGTAGGTACCAGGAAACTGTGTCGATACATACGGGGCCTGTAGGCCCCTAATGGGTTTGTCAGTAGTATTTCCGGTAGTCGTACCTGCCGTCCCTTATCCTGGCCATGACCTCCTCGGACACCCTCTCCAGATCGTCTGGTTCGAACAGTCCGGAGCTTATCTGCCTGTATCCCGTGGAGGACATCATGTTCACCGAGCACACGGCGACACCGAAGGCCCTCTGAAGCGGCCCGGATGACACGCTGGCGAACTGGACCTTGTCGTAGTTTATGAACTCGGTGGCGGTGTCGTATCCGCCGTAGACGAACATGAACGAGTTCTCCCCCACATCGAAGGTGCGGTGCCTCTGGGCCATGCCCGTATGTCCGAAGATCAGAACGGGGATTGCTATGGCGAAGAACACCTCCGAGGAACGCACGATAAGCACCCAGGTCTCGCTGACACCAGTCAGATACGAGTCGGCGGTGAAGAACAGAACCACCAGCACTACGGCGATTATCAAGGAGAGGACCGTGTTCGTGATCAGCATCGGGATCAGTGCCCTCCTGGGCTGACGTTCCGGCTTCGAGTCGAACGCCAGCTCCGGGACTAGCTGGTAGAGCAGCGTACTGACGTCCGACTTGCTCTTCAGCGGACAGAGCAGGGGCATGTTGTTCTCGTCATCCGCCATACCGACAACCTCCGCCTCCAGCATGGCCTTGCCGATGATCCTCGCGAAAAGGGGCTCCCTGATCCTCACACTGTTGATTTTGTTGATCTTGAAAGAGCGGCGCCTGGTGGTGATGAGCCCGCTCTCGACGGTGATCGTGTCACCGACACGGAAGATCCTGTAGTTGTAGTATCTGAAGATCGCCGTGACGAACGGAAGGATCTCGCTCAGGGCAAAGAGCAACACGGCGGTGAGAAGTCCGCCCCGGTTATCGTAGAACAGCATGACTACGGCGTAGAACAGCATGAGCAGTCCGAAGAAGGCCTGGTACGTTGGCTGTCCGAGGATGGCGTGGGCGACAACGTCCGCATTCGATACATGCACAAGCGTCTCTATGTCGTTGTCCTGCTGGACGGTGTTGTCCTTGTCGAAAATCAGGCTGTTGAGCTGGTCGCGGAGACGGTCGGCCATATCCTTTTTCAGGATCAGGACGGCCTCCGCAGACTGGGCGTTCATGCTGGAGTTCACATTGAACGTCAGAGTCGATGTACCGAACACCCGATTCAGAAGGGTCCTGGACACACCGACAGATGCCATCCTGGTGTACTGGATGTGCTTGTCCGTCTTGGCTATAGCAGAACGGGTCACATGCAGTTCCGTATCCGTGAAGATGTAGAACGTTCTCTTCCAATAGAAGAACGACATGAGGAAGATCAGGAACACCAGAACCGCGAATACGGACAGGGTTTCGATTACGTACTCCGCGAGTTCATCCTTCATCAGACTGAACATTATCACTGCCAGGATGACTACCATCGTCAGGATGTGACCGACAATCACCGAGGGATGGTTACGGAATATGCGACTGCTCTCATCCTGCTGCATTCAGACCCTTTCCTTCAGCATCCTGACGATCTTGTCGTTCAGCTTGGTCGCAATCTCCTCTGCCACATCCTCTTTGAGGAACTGAATGTTGATCTGTCCTCCGGCGGTGGTTATGCCGACGTCGGCCAGACCGAAGGCGCGGTTGACGGGACCGACCTTCACATCCACCTGGTGGACCCTCTCTATCGGGACCATGTCGTGGGTTATGTAGAGGATGCCCTTGCGGATATCGATCTTATCATCGTCCATCCTGTATCTGTAGCGCTTGTAGAAGACGAGTGGACTGATCGCCATGTACACGACCAGCACCACGAACAGAACATCGAGCCAAAACCTTGTCTCCTCCGGATACCATCCCTGGGATTCTGCATAGTCGATGATCAGGTAGAATACGACGGCGGTGACCGCGACTGCGATTGCGCGGGACACGTACATCGATTTGAGACATGATCTGTCCAGGACACTGTAGCCGTCAGAAGTCAATCCGTTTTCGTCGACTTTGAAGAGGCTGCTCTTCCCATCCTTCATGCCCCCTTCATCTTAGGATTGATATTTAACGATAATCGTTAAATTACAGCCAAGGGCCGGAGACTCGGACTGCCTGGTCAGCACCGGAGTTTCGCCCAGGAACGTTCCTGATAACCGAAGATGGAGGTTTGCAGATGGGGTCTGCAGATCGGGTTTCCAGAATGCGGGAAAAGCGACTCGTCACGGACGACGAATCCCTGATGGATCTGGAGATCCGGAGGGTTTCCCTCCGGAATGAGTTTCAATCGTGGTTCAGGTACGCACCGGCAGCTCCGGACGAGACCAGTTTCCTGTACTTCTTCTGGACTCCGATGACCGGCCTCTCGATGGGCTTGAACGCCTTGAGACGGTCAGCGATCTCCTCGTCGGACAGCCTGACGTTCAAAGACCTGGCGGGAATGTCGATGTCGATGATGTCGCCATCCCTTACCGCTGCGATGGGCCCTCCGGCGTAGGCCTCGGGGGACACGTGCCCTATGGCACCTCCCCTCGATGCTCCGGAGAACCTCCCGTCCGTGATCAGGGCGACCGACTCCCCCAACCCCCTTCCGACGATGAGGCTGGTGGGCGAGAGCATCTCAGGCATCCCCGGGGCCCCCTTGGGCCCCTCGTTCCTGATGATGACGACATCGCCTGCGACGATCTTCCCGGAGGTGATGGCGTCTGCGGCATCCTTCTCACCCTCGAAGACCCTGGCGGTTCCTGTGAACTTCATCATCTTCGGACTGACGGCGGCCTGCTTAACGACAGACCCCTCTGGGGCGATGTTCCCTTTCAGGACGGCGATTCCCCCCTGCTGGTGGAACGGTCTGCCGAGAGGCCTGAGGACCTCCTCGTCCTTGACGGTGGCGGCATCCGCGATCTGATGGATGGTGGTGCCGTTTCCGGTCATGGAGTCGGCCAGCTTGTCCCTGAGGACCTTGAGTATGGCGGGGACCCCGCCGGCACGGTCCAGATCCTTGATGGCGTAGGGACCAGCCGGCCTGAGGCTCGTGATGTGCGGAGTGTCCCTGGAGATCTCGTCGAAATCATCGAGGGTGACCGGGCAGCCGAACTCCTGGGAGATCGCGGGAAGGTGCAGGGCGGTGTTGGTGGAACCGCCGATGGCCATGTCCACACGGATGGCGTTGCGGAAGGAGTCCCTGTCGACTATGTCCCTGGGCTTGATGTCCTTCCTGACGAGCTCGACGATCCTCCTCCCCGTCTCCCTGGCGATCTGCAGTTTCCTGTTGTCATCGGCAAGGGAGGTTCCGCAGCCGGTGAGGCTCATACCGAGGGTCTCGGTGAGACAGGCCATCGTGTTGGCCGTGAACAGTCCTGAGCAGCTTCCCCTTCCGGGACATGCGGTGCATTCGACGGTACGGAGCTCGTCCTCACCGATCGTTCCGGCACTGAAAGCTCCGACGGCCTCGAACACGGACTGGAGGTCCATGTTGCCTTCCTTGCCCACACCGGGCTCCATGGCCCCTCCAGTGATGATGAGCGCCGGGACGTTCATGCGTCCGGCGGCCATCAGCATGCCAGGAGTGACCTTGTCGCAGTTGGAGACCCCGACCCATCCGTCCAGTGCATGCCCTTCGACCATGACCTCGCAACAGTCGGATATGACCTCCCTCGAGATCAGGGAGTACCTCATCCCCTTGTGCCCCATGGCTATTCCATCGCAGACGGCCGGGACCCCGAACACGAACGGCTTGCCGCCTGCCTCGATGATCCCCTCCTTGACGGCCTCAACGATCTCGTTGAGGTGGATGTGCCCTGGCACGATATCGTTCCAGGAGTTGGCGATACCTATGAACGGTTTCTCGAAATCCTCGTCATCCAGACCATCGGCGCGGAGGAGACTCCTTGCCGGCGCCTTGTCCAGACCTTTCTTGACGGCGTCGCTTCTCATGACAATCACTCTGAAAACAGAGCATAGTCGCGCCCTATCTTAACTTTGCGAACGCACGCTGAATCGGGGCGTTCGCCATTGTCCGCAGAAGATCGCGGAGACGACAGAGTGTACGGAAAATTAAGAGGAGGGGTTTCCCCCTCCTTGGAAAGTTTAGAGGTTTCAGACGCTGCGGAGAACGATCTCGATGTTGACGCCATCGGGAACCTGAATCCTCATGAGCTGCCTGAGGGCGCGCTCGTCAGCATCCAGGTCGATGAGCCTCTTGTGGATACGCTTCTCCCAGTGATCCCAGGTCTCGCTTCCCTCTCCGTCAGGACTCTTCCTGCACGGAACCCTGAGCTTCTTCGTGGGAAGGGGCACGGGGCCGCGGATGTCCACTCCGGTCCTCTGCGAGATACCCTTGATCTGGGCGCAGACGCTGTCGACCTTTGCGGAATCCTCACCGCTGAGAGAGATTCTTGCGCGCTGTGACATCTTTTATCCCTTAGAGATAAAGTGAAGGGGAGAGGGCCTTCAGGCCTTCTCGACTTCGATGCACATTCCAGCAGCGACGGTCTGTCCCATGTCACGGATGGCGAACCTTCCGAGAGGCGGGAACTCTTTGGCGGTCTCGACGACCATGGGCTTGGTGGGCTCCAGCTTCACGACGGCGATGTCACCGGTCTTGAGGAAGTCGGGGTGCTCGGCCTTGACCTGTCCGGACTTGGGGTCGATGGTCTTCACGAGCTCAACGAACCTGCAGGCGGTCTGGGTGGTGTGGCAGTGGAACACGGGGGTGTATCCGACTGTGATGACCGAGGGGTGGTTCAGCACGACGATCTGAGCGGTGAAGGTCTTGGCGACGGACGGCGGGTTGTCGATGGGTCCGGCGACGTCTCCCCTCTTGATGTCGTTCTTGGCGACTCCACGGACGTTGAATCCGACGTTGTCTCCGGGGACGGCCTGGGGCATCTGCTCGTGGTGCATCTCGATGGACTTGACCTCTCCCTGAACGTGGGAAGGCTCGAACATGACTTTCATGTTGGGCTTGAGGATTCCGGTCTCGACACGTCCTACGGGAACGGTTCCGATTCCGGTGATGGTGTAGACATCCTGGATGGGCAGCCTGAGGGGCTTCTCGGTGTGCTTCTCGGGGACCTTGAGGTTGTCGAGGGCCTGTATGAGGGTGGGTCCCTTGTACCAGGGCATCTCAGCGGACTGGACCTTGATGTTGTCGCCGTTGTAGGCGGAGACGGGGATGAAGGGGACCTCATCGGTCTTGACACCGACCATCTTCATCAGCTTGACCATGGCCTCTTTGGCCTCGTTGTATTTGGCCTCGTCGTATTTCACGGCGTCCATCTTGTTGATGGCGACGATGATCTGCCTGACACCGAGGGTGGTGGCGAGGAAGACGTGCTCCTTGGTCTGAGCCTGGGGTCCCTCGATGGCGGAGCAGGTGATGATGGCTGCGTCGGCCTGGGAGGTTCCGGTGATCATGTTCTTGAC
>CALUNK010000040.1 GCA_944321985.1 Candidatus Methanomethylophilaceae archaeon | reverse complement strand
CAATCAAGACGGTCAAGATCATGGCGCCCCCCACGGACTGCCTGTCACCCATAGGCGACACGCTGATCAAGAAGGGTCTGATGCACGTCCTGGACGGTCTCAGGCCGGACTACTACGCCACGCCCGTGACCCGCTCACCGAAGGCGGTGAACGGCAACCCGTTCATCGTCGAGGCGGGCATAGTCTACGGGGGGGACATACCGTCCGACAGCCAGGTCCAGATCCTCAGGTTCGCCAACCGCGTCCCGCTGCTCTACCAGCAGGGCGCCTGCGCCATAACGAAGGCGATCTCCGAGATGGACTGGAGGAGGTACGGACTGGAGCAGAGGGGAGGCAAGGGCATCCCCTTCGGACCGGCAATCATCCTCGTGCACGTGGCTTCGACGAAGGTCCCGTTCACGTCAGAGGGCAAGGAGGCCATAGCGTCCTTCCCCGAGCTCCAGAGCGAGATAGGGCTGGCGCTGAGGCTATGCGCCAGGAACCTCAAGAGCCATCTCAACAAGCTGGAGAGGAAGAAGAAGACCCATGCCAAGTTCGAGATCGTCCAGGAGATCCTCCCCGACATGGCCGAGAAGGCCGCCCGGCACCTGAACAGACCGGTCCCCAACCTGGACATGACGATAACGAGGATAATGAACGTGGTGTGGATCGAGCCCGCCGTCAGGAAGGTGGACAAGAAGACCCGTGAGGTCACATACACCGTTTACAACTACACCAACCTCCCGCGCAGTTTCAGACTCCACGCTCAGCTGCCGAAGGAGGCCGTCAACCTGACCCTGTTCGCCAACCCCATGTTCATCGACATGAACGACGAGGGGAAGGCGAACTGGGAGGTCATGGATCTGCAGCCGTCGAAGCACATAGAGGTGACGTTCGAGCTCAAGGGCGACATGGCGGACACCTTCGACGCCGAGGACATCTACTTCTCCGGGCTGAACCCGGCGATGGTGATGGGCGCCGACATGCTTCCCGGGGACTGGGGAATCAAGGGCATGGAGATCATCCAGACAGACGAAGGCGACTACGTCGAGGATGAGGAGGAAGAGACGATGGAGGCTGAAGACCTTGACGATGAATGAGAACAGACAGCAGCTCGCCCAGGAGAGCCTCACGGGCGTTGTCGAGAGGATATACGACCAGCTCGACGACGGTCAGATCCCCAACATGGAGCTCCCTCTGAGGTCCAAGAGGAACATCGAGTTCGATCCCCAGCACAACGTCTGGAAGTACGGCGACCTCAAGACGTCCCGTTCCGCCAAGACTGTGAACGGGGCTGTGATGATGCTCAGGACGGTTTACACAGCGGATTTCATCAACGAGATGATCCGCGAGAACAAGTCGTCCACCTTGAGGGAGATGTACTACATCTCGGAGGGATGGAACAACGCGAAGTTCCACACCCAGGACGAGAGCAACCTCCTCGCCGAGGACCTTGAGACTATCACCCACTGCATGAGGGAGGACTTCAAGCTCCGTCCGGAGGAATCCGGCGCCCATGTGTACGGGGACGTCAACTTCACGACGATGACCAAGAAGGGCATGAAGACCATGAACTGCGTGGACGACGTGTCCGAGGCCGGTTTCGCCGTTCCGTACAAGGTCGAGGAGGACACGTTCCAGATCGACCCGGGCAACGCCAAATTCGTAATGGCCATCGAAACAGGAGGTATGTACGCCAGGCTGATCGAGAACGGGTTCCCCGAGAAGTACGACTGCGTGCTCGTGCACCTCTCAGGACAGCCCGCCAGGTCGACCAGGCGTCTAATCAAGAGGATGAACGAGGAGCACAACCTGCCGGTGACCGTGTTCACCGACGGGGACCCGTGGTCGTTCAGGATCTACGCCTCCGTGGCATACGGGGCCATCAAGACCGCCCACATATCCGAGTACCTGGCAACCCCCACCGCCCAGTTCATCGGCGTGACCGCGTCGGACATCCTGAACTATGACCTGCCGACGGACAAGCTCAACGACAAGGACGTGGGCGCCCTCAACGCCGAGCTCTCGGACCCCAGGTTCACGGACGAGTTCTGGGTGAACGAGATCCAGGCCATGCTCGGCATGGGCAAGAAATCCGAGCAGCAGGCTCTGGCGAAGTACGGTCTGGACTACGTAACCGACACGTACCTTCCGGAGAAGCTCACGGACATGGGCGTCCTGTGAGTCCAGGACGTCCCGACGGCGGCCGGGTCCGCCGTCAACTTTTTCTATCTCCCGCATCTCGCCCACGCCCATGGATCTGGATGTGAGGGAGCTTCTGGCTGACACGATAAAGAGGTATCTGGACAGGTACTGCGAGGAGAACGGTCTCGAACGCATCTGGGGTGAGCCCCCGGTGGCTTTCGCCGACGCCAGGTCGCCTCTCTTCCAGGAACTGAGGACGGTAGTCCATCCCGAGCACCTCATGCCCGAGGACATCCTGCCCGGGGCGACCATCGTGGTCTCGTACTACATCCCGTACGACAGGGAGCTCGCGAAGGGCAACATATCCGGCAACACCGCATCCACGGAGTGGGCATTCGCCTACGCCCTCACCTTCAGCATCATCGACGATCTGGCGGACACCGTCGCCACCGACGTCAGGGCGCTGGACTTCGAGGCCGAGCTCCCAACCCCCGAGCAGTACGACCGCATACCGGGCGACATCGTGAGCAGGTGGTCGCAGAGGCATGTCGCATACATAGCGGGCCTGGGGACGTTCGGCAAGAACAACATGCTCATCACCGACCGCGGATGTTGCGGCAGGTTCTACTCGATAGTCACCAATCTCGATGTCGAGCCCGATAGGCCCGTCGAGGGCGAGCGCTGCCTTTTCAAAATAGACGGTTCCTGCGGTGCCTGCATGAGGAAGTGCAGGAGCGGGGCCATAACACCCGGGGGATTCGACCGTTGGGCGTGCGACAGGCACGGCGATGCCTCGAGGGAGACATACAACGGTTTATACGCCTGCGGTAAATGCATCGTAGGGATGCCCTGCTCGTTCAGGGATCCGTCGGTGTGATGTCCATGGATGGATTCAAGGAAGAGCTAAAGGGATGGATCGTCGATTTCTCGCAGCGTTACTGCGCCGACCATGGGGTAGAGCCGATCTGGAGGGAGCCCCTCGTCGGTCTGGCGGATGCGGAGTCCCCGATGTTCCCCGAGCTCAAGGTCATAGCGCATCCGTCCCACAAGGTACCGCAGGACTACCTGCCGGGAGCGAAGACGGTGGTCTCGTACTTCCTGCCTTTCAGGCCGGCCATCCCCGACAACAATGCCGGAGGACGGCTTCCGACGAAGGAGTGGGCGGAAGCGTACAAGCTTACCAACTCCATGGCCAAGGACCTCAGCAGGCACATCGCCGATAGGATCATCGAGAAGGGTCACAGGGCAGTGGCCCCCGAGGACTTCACCCGGATCATCGACCGCACCTACAGCTGCTGGTCACAGAGGCATGTTGCCCGCATCGCGGGACTAGGCAACTTCGGCATCAACTGCATGCTGATCACGGATTCCGGCTGCGGGGGGAGGTTCTTCTCGGTCGTCACGGACATGCCCTGCGAGCACGACGCACCCGACCTGAGGGAGAGGTGTCTCTACAAGATCGACGGTTCTTGTGGCAGATGCGCCAGGGCATGTATCGTCGGGGCGGTATCCGGCGAGGGCTTCGACAGGGACGTCTGCGAGGACCAGTGCAATTCCAACATCGCAGGCTTCTCGGTATCGGTCTGCGGCAAGTGCCTCTCGGGGATGCCCTGCACGTTCAGGGACCCGTCGTCAAGGCCGTGAGGGGGTTCGGGCATGGCAGATCTCGGGTTCGGATTGATGCGTCTCCCTCTGAGGGATCCCGACGACCAGACCAGCATAGACATGGACCTGTTGAAGGCCATGGTCGACGAGTTCCTCGCCGCCGGCTTCGACTACTTCGACACAGCGTACTACTACCATCGCAACTCCAGCGAACGCGCCATCAGGGAGGCGCTGGTCGAGAGGTACCCTCGCGACAGGTTCAGGCTAGCCACCAAGATGCCCATCAAACTTCTCGAGACCGAGAAACAACAGGCCGAGGTGTTCGATGAGCAGCTGGGGAACTGCGGAGTCGATTACTTCGATAACTACCTTCTCCACAACATCTGCAGAAGCTACTACGCCACATCTGAGAGGCTGGACACGTTCGGGTTCCTCAAAGGGAAGAAGGACGAAGGCCGCATACGCAGGCTGGGGTTCTCCATCCACGACAACTCGGAGTTCCTGGGCAGGGTTCTGGAGAAACACGTCGAGGACACAGATTTCGTCCAGCTTCAGGTGAACTACCTGGACTGGGACAATCCCGATACGGACGCCCGGAGATGCTGCGAGGTCTGCGAGTCCTACGGCCTCCCGGTTATGGTGATGGAGCCCGTCAAAGGCGGGGCGTTGGCCAAGGTTCCGGAATCCGTGGAGAGGATGTTCTCGGAGACCGCGCCGGGCATGTCGTCCGCATCATGGGCGATGAGGTTCGCCGGAGGGATAGGGTGCGTGGAGACGGTCCTTTCCGGGATGACAGACCTGGAGCAGATGAGGGACAACATCCGTACAATGAGATGTTTCAGGTCATTGGACGCGACCGAGATGGAAGTTCTGGAGAGGGCGAAGGCGATCATCAACTCCTCTGTCGCCGTCCCCTGCACCGGGTGCAGGTACTGTGTGGACGAATGCCCCAAGTCGATAGCGATCCCCGAGTTCTTCTCGATATACAACGACGCGGTCGGAACACCCAGCAAGGGTCTGCCTCCCCAGAGGTTCTACTATCTCAATCTCACCGAGACGCACGGGAGGGCATCGGATTGCATCGGATGCGGGAGGTGCGAGGATAGCTGTCCGCAGCATCTGCCGATCAGGGAGCTTCTGAAGGACGTGGCGAAGAGGTTCGAGGTCTTCTGAACCGTGTTGATTCGGCATGCAATATGCCTAGGGACGCCCTCCACCGGGGCGGAGGCAGTCGGCCATCATCTCATCATCCGACGCACGTCGGGGTTGTGACGTGGCCAAGCGAACCGTGTCGAACAGGCCGGAATCAAATCTAAAATGTCGAACGAGGATGCCCGCGGTGCGAGCCATAGTTATACGGGCTTCGCGTTCAGACGGATGATCACATGGACGGGAGGACGCTCTACTTCGAATGCTACTCGGGAATAAGCGGCGACATGGCCGTCGCGGCGATGTTGGACCTCGGTGCAGACAGGGAGGCCTTGGACAGGGCGGTTTCATCCCTCGACCTGAAGGGATTCAGGACAGAGGTCACCCGCGTGTCGAAGTCCGGTCTGGACGTCTGTGATTTCAATGTGATCCTAGACGAGGACAACCATGACCACGACCAGGAGTATCTCTACGGGCACGTCCATCACCACGGGCACTCCCACAGCGACGAGCATCATGTACACGAGGGGATGGAGCATCCACATCGCCAAGGGCACCGTAGCCTGTCCGAGATCCTTTCCATAATCGATCGTGCGGACATGACGGAATGTGCCAGGGAGGTTTCCAGAAGGATATTCCGGATCCTCGGAGAGGCCGAGGCAAAGGCCCACGGGGTCTCCCTGGAACAGGTCCACTTCCACGAGGTAGGTGCAGTGGACTCCATCGTCGACGTCGTGTCGCTGGGGGTCTGCATCGACAGCCTGCGCGTCGCAGACGTGTGCTTCTCGGACCTGTACGAGGGAGCCGGGAGTGTGAGGTGCCAGCATGGCGTGATCCCCGTGCCTGTCCCCGCGGTAGTCAACATAGCCGAGGCATACGGCCTCAGACTGAGGATGACCGAGTCGGAGGGGGAGTACGTCACGCCAACGGGAGCGGCGTTCGCCGCCGCTGTCAGGACCCGCGGTGTCCCGAAATCGTTCACAATCGGAAAGGTCGGCATGGGTGCAGGCAAGAGGGAATCCGAGCAGTCCGGGATCCTGAGGGCGATGCTCGTAACGCCTGTCCCGGAGACCGACACCATAGTCAAGTTGGAATGCAACGTGGACGACTGTACGGGGGAGGCCCTGGGCTTCGCCGCGGAGAGGCTCATGCAGGAGGGTGCCAGGGACGTGCACTACACTCCGGTGTTCATGAAGAAGGGGCGTCCGGCGTACATGCTCACGGTCATATGTTCGGAATCCGACAGGGAGCGTTTGGAGAAGATCGTGTTCGAGGAGACCTCGACCGTCGGCATCCGCAGGTGTGTCATGGACCGTACGATAATGGACCGCAGGATCGAGGAGGTGGACACCCCCATCGGCAGGGTCCTGGTGAAGGTCTGCCTGGTCGACGGAATAGAAAAGATCCACCCGGAGTACGAGTCTCTTGCCACGATATGCAGGGAGAGGGGGATTCCGTACAGAGACGCGTACGAGATCGTGATGTCCGGGATCAGGAGAGGCGAGTGAGTCCCCCTCATCGGGGTCCTTCGGAACCGCGAGTACGCATCAGGGCATTGTGCCAGCATCGGTGATTCCATCCGATGTCAATCACACGACGGCCTGCAGAGGGGGCCCAGAATCGAATGCGGGTCACCGGAGCCCATTATGCTCACGGGGTCCAGCCACCGACAGTCACGGTGGACGGCCGGCAGGGGAATCGAGAACAAGCATTATCAGATGCCTCCCGTTCTGGCTCCATGCCCGAACACGAGGATCCGGCAGGATGATGCCCGGGATCGGGATGGAGTTGGTGGACATGAGCCGTATCGCAGATCTGGTCGAATCCTTTCTGCAACATGCCGGGGGCGAGGGCATCTGAGAACCGTCGAGGTCCGCGGATATCCTCTAGACCCGCAGCAGCTGGCGGCGGTCATGGATGACGCAGATACACAGCTGGTAATAGCGGCCGCGGGGACCGGGAAAACCACCACCCTCATAGGAAAGGTCTTGCACCTGGTGGATTCGGGTGTCGATCCCAGGGGCATTTTGCTGATATCCCTCACCAACAACACCGTGTCGGACCTCCGCGCCTCCGTCGATTCGGAGTTCGGCGGGAGATTCCCAGGAGACGTCATGACCATACACGCCCTCGGGAACAGGATCCTCCGCAGGAGGCCCTGCGTCGGGAAGGACAGGACCAGGCTGATCGGCAGGATCATGTACGACACAGCGGAAGAGGACCGCAAGTTCGCCCGTGCGCTGCTCCTCTACGTCGAGGGCCTGCGCACAGTCGGGTACTCGGACATGTCACTCTGCGGCATCAGCATCAGGAACCGCGGTCTGAGGAACTTCGCTGACGCCCTTTTCGAGTGCGGCATACGCTGCACATACGAGAGACCGGTCTTCACGGACAAGGATACGAGGCCCGCATCCGTGCATGCGGAGGATGGACGGGGGCACAGCCTCACCGTGTACTCGGACGATGACGTTGTGAGGATGGCCGCCAAGGATCCCGGCGAAGTGTGGGATTACATGAAGCGTCACAACTTCGCGTGCGAGAGGCTGAACCCCAACGATTTGGCGGCAGAGGTGATAAACGCATGGGGTGACAGGCTGCCGGAGGCTATGGGCGCGCTGATATCCAGATGCAAATCCACCGGGACAACCATAGGAGACCTCAGGAGGTCCAACGGTCGCAACGACACCAGGACCCGTCCGCGTGTGGAGGAGAAGCTTTCTCTGCTGGACAGGGTCTGGGACGAGTACAACATGCTATGCATGCAGGGCGGAATGGCCGACTACGACGACATGGTCATCCAGGCCACCGAATCGGTCCGTTCCGGAGGGCCCTACGGTAAGAGGTACACCCATGTCCTAGTGGACGAGTACCAGGACGTGTCGCCGACCTTGGTGGGGCTCCTGAGGGCGATAAGGGACAGGGCAGGGTTCAGGCTCTTCTGCGTCGGGGACGACTGGCAGAGCATATACTCCTTCAGTGGCGGGGACGTGTGGCAGTTCTATGATTTCGAGAAGGTCTGGGGAGGGTACGGAACGGTGTCCGTGTCCAGGATAGAGACCACCTACCGCTGCCCGCAGACCATTGTGGACCTCTCAGGCAGGTTCGTGTTGGCGAATCCGATGCAGCAGAGGAAGGAGGTCAAAGGGGTGAGGGATCCTCTGTTCTCGCCGGTGCAGCTCCTCCCGGTGAACTCGGACAGGGACATCCCCAAAGCGATAGCGAACCGTCTGGATTTCATCGATCCCGGGGAGTCGGCCTTCATCATCGGCAGGACGAGGGCGGACGTCTACGCCCTGGGATACGGCAACGGGATGTTCGCGTTCAACCTCGGGGACGGGTCGCAGTCGGGTTCCGTGGACGTGACCTACCGCAGATGGGACGAAGATGCCGGTGATTGGATGGAAGTGAGGCCCCTGAGGTTCCTTACGGCGCACTCGTCCAAGGGTCTGGAGGCCGACAACGTGTTCATACTAGCCGACAGGGACCGCGGGGGATTCCCAAGTACAGTGTCGGACGAGCTCTCCGATCTGTTCGATACCAGGGACGAGGGGATACCTCTGGCCGAGGAGCGGAGGGTGTTCTACGTGGCCATGACCAGGGCAAGGAAGCGGCTTTTCATGGTGAACAGGACGGACGATGATCACTACGCCCAGTCCGCACGCTCCCCTTTCGTCACGGAGCTCCTGGGACAGAGTCCAGTCTTGTCCAGGTCGACGCCTTTCTGTCCCGAGTGCTTCGGGCCGGTGAGAATCGTGGAGCGCAACGGTAGGAGGTTCTATGGTTGCTGGGACTACCCTAGCTGCAGGGGAGTCAGGAGGTTCGACGGGATATGATTTCATTTCCATGTCGAACGGAGTCCTTCCGGCCCTCATCGCAACGGGAGACGCGTAGTCGTGTCGTTCTCAGAACGCGGCGTCGGGCGAGAACCCACGGCCTATTTTTTTAAGAGACCCATTCCAATCTGATTTTTATGAAAGTCATCGGAATCAACGGAAGCCCCAGGAAGAAATGGAACACGGCGACGCTCGTCGGGGATGCCCTGGAGGGTGCGGCGGAGACGGGGGCCGAAACGGAGATCTACAACCTTTACGAACTGGACTTCAAAGGCTGCACCAGCTGCTTCTCCTGCAAGCGCATCGGTCTGGAGGAACACAGGTGCTCCATGAGGGACGGCCTCACGCCAGTCCTCGATGCGGTGTCTGGTGCGGACGCGGTAATCATCGGGTCTCCCATCTACTTCAACGGCCTGTCGGCAACGACCGAGGCCTTCCTGGAGAGGCTGTTTTTCCAGTACATCACATACGGGAACGGCCCAACCTTCTGCGACCATGCCATCCGTACCGCGTACATCTACACCATGAACGTCACGGAGGCGCAGCTGGAGCACTACGGTGTCGACATCAACCGCTTCAGGCGCTTCACCAGGAGGATCCTCGGTTGCGAGCCTTTCGAGCTGTACTGCTACAACACCTGGCAGTACCCCGACTACGAGAGGTACGAGCACCAGATCTTCGACATGGAGTCAAAGCGCGTCCAGAGGGAGGAGGTGTTCCCCAGGGACAGGGCTGCCGCCAGGGAGCTTGGCAGGAGGCTCGCGTCCGACTGAGCCTCAATCGTCGGACTCTTCCGATTGGTTCCCGAGTGCCTCCTTCACGGCATCCGCCCTCTTGTCGCTGAGTATCTTCCGTCTGGCGGCAGAGTTGCGCTGGATGAGCGAGACGATCCAGTTGCCTATCACCGCTACGCAGGCTATGGATATGGTCGTGCATGTCAGGATGAAGAATGCGGTGAACAGGCGGTTCTCAGGCGAAGGCTCCAGGTCGCCGAAGCCGACCGTCAGGACCGTGTAGAGCGTGAAGTACAGGGAATCCAGTAGGCTCCAGCCCTCCAGCCATGAATACGAGACGGTGCCGAACGCGAGTATGCCGACGAACGCTGTCATGGCGTAGAGCATGAATCTGTCATCTTTGTTCATCCTTGATCTCCTCCAGTGCCCTGTCGATGATCTCCTTCGTCAGACCCCGCTTCTCGCCCCATCTGTAGAGCGCCTCCCTGTTCCTCCTGCGGACGTCTTCCACCTCCTTCTCGAGGCTCTCGTGACGCTCGGCGTGACGATCTAGGATCATTCCGCCCACGACCCCCAAGGCGGAGGTGATCCCGACGGTGCCGAACAGCATTATCACTATGGACAGTGCTCTTCCGGACTGGCCGGGCAGAGTCACATCGCCGTAGCCCACGGTCCAGAGCGTCTGCACCACGTAGTAGAACGAGTCGATGGCGGACAATCCGCAGACCTCCATGGTGGCCAAGGTCGCCCCGATGATTAGGACAGTCATGTAGGCTATGATTGCCTTGAGGTATGTGGGGTAGCGTTTCATCACGAATGTCTGGGGTTGTGTGGATTTAATTGTATGCAGGCTGGCCTTCGGAACAAAGGCCCGTCCCGATCCAAGGGTGTGGCCGCCGTCCTAGACGTCACGAGTCATTCGCCTGTATCGTAGGGCGGGGCGCGAGCGTCTCGCGGGTCAGTGTGACGACGCCCACGGCCATCACTATCAGCGCCAGGACGAACAAATCCGTCAGGCCCTCACCTAGCAGGGCGAGGGAGATGAATGCCCCGATGAAGGGTGCCATGGCGTAGTAGGCGCTGACCTTGGCGGCCCCGAGGCTGGCCTGGGCGGTGATGTAGAAGAACAGGCTCATGCCGTATGATACGAATCCGAGGACGAGTGCGCCCGTCACTTCGAGGAACGAGGGGGACCCCATGCCCATGAACGCGGCTATCGCCAACGCCCCGAGTCCCGAGAAGATCCCCTTTATCACGACGATCCTGAGCGCTCCCGAATCGGCGAGCCTGCGGGTGCAGTTGTTCTCCAGGCCCCAGCAGACGCATGCCAGGATGACCGCCAGGGATCCGTGTGAGAACGAGATGTCTCCTGTCCCGGCGGTGGAGAGGATGATCGCCGAGACTGTGATCAGGGCGATCGCCACCCACGTGTTCGGTGTGATCCTCTCGCCGAACACGAGCAGGGCGATCAGCGTTGTCGCGACGATCTCGAAGTTGTTCAGAAGGGAAACGGACGATGCGGGCGAGTTCAGGAGACCGTACATCAGCAGTATGGGTGCTGCGATGTCGAGCACGATCATCCCGAGGATGAACGGGGTGTCGCCTCTTGTCAGCGGGCGCTCCTCAGCGCGTTTGGCTGGCGAAAGCGCCCTTACCGCCGTCATCCCGATTCCGGCGCCGAGGTAGAGGAGCGCCGCCATCAGATACGGGGAGACGTCCTCCAGGAGGACCTTGGACATCGGGGAGCTCACTGCGTAGAACACCGCCGCCAACACCGCATAGGCAACCGCCCTCGCCGCTCTTCCCGCCATGCATCCTGCTTCATGATGAGGATGTTTAAAGGTTTCTATTCCGTCAGCGTCTGGAACATAACAATCGTAAAATCGTATCACCGTGTTATTCGGGACCATGGAAACGTGCTACCGCGTTGCTATCCTTCCCAGACGCGTAACACTGGAGCTTTCGTGAAAGACGGACGCCGATTCAAAAACCCTTTTATAGAAGTTCTAACAGTAAAACGGCACGTCGAACCCCCGTCCGAAGGGCGGGAGCCATCATCGTAGAAGGTGAAAGGATGGCAAAGAAACAGTTCAAAGCAGAATCCAAGCAGCTTCTCAATCTAATGATCAACTCGATCTACACCCACAGGGAGATCTTCCTGAGGGAGATCATATCAAACGCGTCGGACGCCATCGACAAGCTCCACTACAAGTCCATCACAGAGCCGGAGGCGGTCAACGTCGCCAGGGAGGACTTCAGGATAGACGTTGCCTACGACAAAGATGCTGGCACCATCACCGTCTCCGACAACGGAATCGGCATGACCAAGGAGGACATGGACGCCAACCTCGGAGTGATCGCCCACAGCGGATCCCTGGACTTCAAAAAGGAGATGGAGGACGGTGCAGCTGACGTGGACATCATCGGGCAGTTCGGAGTAGGGTTCTACTCCGCTTTCCTGGTCTCCGACAAGGTGACCGTGAGGTCCAAGGCCTATAACCAGGACCAGGCATGGGAGTGGACTTCCGAGGGCGCGGACGGATATACGATCAGGGAATGCGAGAAGGACTCCTGGGGTACTGACGTGATCATGCACCTGAGGCCCGACGACGAGAACGGCGCCTATTCCGAGTACCTGGACTCGTACAGGCTCAGGGACCTCGTCAAGAAGTATTCCGACTACGTTCGCTGGCCGATCCACATGATGGTGGAGCATGAGGACTATGTCGAGACCGGCGAGACCGATGAGGAGGGAAAGCCCAAGAAGGACTGGGTCGTGTCGGTCAGGGACGAGGTCGTCAACAGCATGGTGCCCATCTGGCAGCGCGGCAGGGACGAGGTCTCCGACGAGGACTGCAAGAAGTTCTACATGGAGAAGTTCCGCGACTGGGAGGAGCCGATCGCGGTCATAAGAATCAACGCCGAGGGTGCCGTGAACTACAGGGCGATGCTGTTCATCCCCAAGGTCGCGCCGTTTAACTTCTACAGCAGGGACTTCGAGCCCGGTCTGGAGCTGTACTCCTCCGGTGTCATGATCATGGAGAAGTGCAAGGATGTCCTGCCGGACTGCTTCAGGTTCGTCAGGGGTGTGGTCGACTCCCCCGACCTCTCGCTCAACATCTCGAGGGAGCTGCTGCAGCACGACAGGCAGCTGACGACGATCAGGGCGAACATCGAGAAGAAGGTCAAGGCAGAGCTCACCAGGATCCTGGAGGAGGACAGGGACACCTACTCGGAATTCTTCAAAGCGTTCGGGCCCCAGCTGAAATACGGCGTCATCGAGGACTATGGTATGAAGGCTGACATGCTGAAGGACCTCCTGCTGTTCCAGTCGTTCGAGAAGGACTCGCAGATCACGCTGAAGGAGTACAGGGACGCCATGCCTGAGGGTCAGGAGAGGATATACTACGCCGCCGCCGAGTCAGTGGCCAGGGCGAAGCAGGTCCCGCAGACCGAACAGGTAAGGGCGAAGGGATACGACATCCTCCTCTTCGGCGAGGACATGGACGAGTTCGCAATCAAAACACTCAGGGAGTACGACGGCAAGGAGTTCTGCGACGTCGCCGGCGGTGACCTCGGTCTGGAGTCCGAGGAGGAGAGGAAAGTCTCCGAGGAGAGGGCAGAGTCCGAGAAGGAGGTTCTGGGCTTCGTCAAGGAGGCCCTGGGCGACAGGGTGGTGGACGTCAGGGCGTCCAGGAAGCTGAAGACCCACGCCGTCTGCCTGAGCACCGATGGCGACGTCTCGCTGGAGATGGAGAAGTACTTCTCGTCGATCCCGGGAGGCGATTCGCAGAACATTAAAGCGAAGCGTGTGCTGGAGGTCAACATCGACCATCCCGCCTACGCAGCACTGAAGAAGGCGTACTCCGAGGACGGGGAAAAGGCGAGGGAGATGGCTGAGATCATGTACGACCAGGCAGTCCTCATCGCCGGGATGCCCCTCGACGACATGCTCGGGTACTCGGACAGGGTCTTCAGGCTGTTCGGGCAGTGACAAATAATTCCAGAGATGGGAGTTTGTGCAGTCGCAAGTGGTCGCTGTGCCGATATCGACTTCATATCTTTGAGAGCAAGAATATTTGAATTCCGACTAGCTCTATATGAATAGGTCAAAAACAGCCGCCCGATTCAGAAAAATGGCTTGGGCGGCAACCTAATTTCTTTTTAAATTGTCCGACAAGGACAAGGAGCAATCCGAACAGCGGTTACCGAACTAATGAGACGAGACTGCCTCAGATATTGAATATGAAAAGACCGTCCCAGGCGGAGGACTCCTGGGCGTAATAGGTTTCATGGCTTTCTATTGAGTCTTACTGTCCGATGGCGGCGCGCATCTTGGCGACGCAGTCCAGGGCGTTCTCGGAGTAGACGTCCGCTCCGATCTCGT
>CALUNK010000039.1 GCA_944321985.1 Candidatus Methanomethylophilaceae archaeon | reverse complement strand
AACTGGTCCTCCGGGATCATGAGGGGGAAGCAGACCTCGTCGTGGTCCGTCGCGTCGAACTCCTGGCGTATGTAGGTGTCGATCTGACGCATGATCTTCCAGCCGTATGGCGTCCACACGTTCATCCCCTTGATGGGGTACCTCTTGTCGGAGAGGTTGGCCTTCTCCACGATGTCCAGGTACCAGTCTGCGAAGTCGTCCTCTTTCATGGACATTGTATCAGCCCTTCCTGACGGCCTCAGCGATGATGCTTGCTACCGAGATGTGGGAGACCTCGTTCTCGAGGGTGTTGCAGCACAGGACGGTGTCCAGGGCGCTTCCAGTGAGCCTCTCGATCGCGTTGTTGACGAAGACCCCGTGTGTGCATGCGACGGAGACGCTGACGGCGCCTGCCTCCCTGAGCGCGGACGCGGCGGCGATTATGGTGCCCCCTGTGGAGATCATGTCGTCGACGATCAGCACCCTCTTGCCAGTGCAGTCCATCTCGGCGGGAGCTATGCGCACATCGGTCCCGGACAGCCTGGTCTTCTCGAGGTGGTCGTAGGGCACTCCCATCCTCTCCCCGACCTCCTTGGCGCGTCCCGCCGCCCCTATGTCGGGGGAGAGGACGAGGTCGATCTTCTTGTCCTTGAAGTAGTCGGCGATGACGGGTGCCGCCTTCAGGTCGATGTGGGGACAGTCGAAGTTGTCCAGGACAACCTCCTTGTGGATGTCGATGGTGATTACCCTGTCGCAGCCCATGTTGAGGTGCCTGCACATGACCTTGGCGGACTCCGGCTCGCCCGGCTTGAACACCCTGTCCTGCCTGGCGTATCCGAAGTACGGGATGACCAGGGTCACGGACCTGGCACCGAGCCTGCGGACCGCGTCCTGCAGGAGGAACATCTCGATGAGGTTGTCGTTGGGATAGGTGTTCTGGACGATGACCACGTCGTCGTCGAGGGACTCCGTGTCGATCCTGGTGTAGCACTCCCCGTCGGGGAACTTTGTGGAAGCAGCCTGAATGTACGTGCAGTCCAGGATGGAGGCCATCTCCTTGGCCAGGTCCCTGGAAGACGACCCGCCTACGATTATCATGCCTGCTCGTAACGCTTTCTTGTTCTTATAATCAGACGACGCGCGCACGCGTGCTCGCCTCCTGACCGATACATCCATTACCGTCCGAGTGCTGGAGAGTCACATGAGCGAGAGGATCGACGTCGTCACAGAGGAACGCATAGAGAAATACCTGGACATCACGGCCAGGGCGCTGGCAAAGATCAGGGTGGCCGCACCGGAAAAGTCCTACAACCGCAGACTGGCGGACAGCTTCCTGGAGATGGCGAACTGCTACTACTCCGACGCGAAGCACTTCAGGGAGACCGGCGACATCGTGACCGCGTTCGCGGCCGTGAACTACGCCCACGCTTGGCTCGACTGCGGCGCCAGGATCGGCCTCTTCGACGTGGATGGGGACGACGTCCTGTTTACCCTCTACGAATGACGATCTCCTTCCTGCTCGAGGAACAGCGGTACGTCCTCACGTGACCTCTGCCGAACAGCGCCCAGACGTCCCTCTCCGGGGCGTCGGTGAAGATGCTGTTCCCGAGCATGCACATGCCGGCGTGGTATCCGCTGGAGATCAGGCGCTCGATTCCGCGCCTGACGGCGGGGCTCTCCAAACCGGACTCCTAGGAGAAAACGTTGGAGACGGCGAACAGGTTGTCGTAGCTCGGATCGGCCATGAACGCGTCCATAGCCGTGGAAGCGACCTCCCTTATTGCCTTCAGCGCCGACGGGTTCCCTAGCACCGAATCCGTCCTCAGCTCCCCTCCGAGGACGGCCAGCGTCAGATGGTCGATCCTTATGTCGGCGTTCTCGACCCTGCCGAGGGGCGGCATCCCTGCGACCGTTCTCACGGGGACGTCCCGTCCGGCAACTATGGCGGCGACATCCCCGAGGCCGCCTCCCCCGACGACCTCCGCGATGTGGGCTGCGGCGAACGCGTCCGAGCGGGATTGCCCTGTCAAGTCGGCTATGCAGACCGCCGTGGCTATGGCTCCGGCGGCGCTCATCCCGAAACCCTGGCTGACCGGCAGGTCGTTGACGATGTCTATGTCGAAGCCTGCCCCGGGCGCCATGCTCTGTGCAACCATCCTGGTGATGTGGGCGGTTTCCGCGACACCGTTGAGGCGGATGTTCACCGCCGGGTCGCACCTCGGCGTTACGGTTGCGGTCGCCCCTTTGCTGAGCCTTATGCCGATCCCGCGGGAGCCGGTGCTCATTGCATCGAAGGAATCGACGGGCTGGAACACGCACGAAACGTGCCCTGGGCAGAAAGCAGACGTCATAGCATCTTCACACAGTAGTCCAGGATGGCGTCGGAGACCTCGGCCTTTGTCCCCGAGATGTCCACGGCGTCATCCCTGGTGACCAGTATGGCGGCAGACGATTTCCTTCCGACGACGTCGATGTCGTTTGCCACGACTGCCGCGAGGTTGTACATCTCCAGACGGGACCTCGCCCTCTCGGCGAGCGCCGGCCTCGTGAGTCCAGACTCGGCCTTGAACCCGATTACGACGTCGCACTTGGTGCGGATCAGGGGCAGAACCTTGGGGACGGGATCGAGATCGAGACCGAATCCTTCGTCGCTGGAGATCTTCCCGGCGGTGACCTCGTGGGGGGCGAAGTCGGCGAGCGCCGCGGGCACCAGGACCGCATCATGGTCGATCTCCCTGACCATGGCCACCAGGTCAGATACGGTCTCGAACCTGCGTGTTGGGATGTAGTCCGGGAGCTCCACGCTGCAGCCTCCCATCCAGAGCTCCACGTCCGCGCCTCTCTCGAAGGCGCGTTTCGCGAGCTCGACGGACATCATGCCCGTGGAACGGTTGGTTATGATCCTCATGGAGTCGATCGGCTCCTCGCTGCGGCCTCCGATGACCAGCAGACGCTTTCCGTGGAAGAAATCCCTTGAGAGGATCTTGAACGTCCAGGCCACCACCTCCTCCTTCGAGGCCACTTTTGCCCTCACCCCGTCCCTGCGGGGTCCGATGAAGCTTATGCCCCAGGACTTCAGACGCTCCATGTTCTCCGCCACGGCCGGGTTCTTGTACATGGAATCGTGCATAGCCGGCGCGATGGCTATCGGGATGCCGGCGCCTATCGCCACCGTTGCCATGGATGTGACCGGCGTGTCGTCGATGCCATTGGCGATCTTGGAGACGGTGTTCGCCGTCGCGGGATATATGAGGAGCAGGTCGGCGGAACGGGCGGCCATCATGGTGATGTGCTCTGTCCTGCCCGTGAGCTCCGTCACCGGCCTGTGGCCGCTGGCGAACTCCAAGGCGTCCGGGGTGACCAGTTTCTGTGCCTCCAGCGTCAGCACGGGGTACACGTCCGCTCCGTGTCTGATGAGCTCCCTGATCGTCCCGAAGCACTCCACTGCGGCTATGCTGCCGGTGATCCCCATTATGACGGTCTTCCCCCTGAGCTTGGTGCTCTTCTCGCAGTAAATCTCCTCTGAAGGATGCATCTCAAACCAACCTGTCTATGACTGCCATCACGTCCTTCAGGACGTCCTCCCGGCCTTTGGAGGCATCTATCACGTGGAAGCCGAACATCTCGGCCAGCAGAAGGTAGTTGTCCCTGACCTGCTCGAGGAACCCCAGGTTCTCGAACTTGCTGACCTCCTCGCCCCGGGATCCGACTCTGTTCAGGCTGTCCAGCGGATCCATGTCCAGGAGGATCGTCGCATCCGCCCTCCCCGTGAAATCCGAGTTTATCGAGATGAGCCAGTCCCTGTCAGTGGAGTCACCGTCGAGCTTCGCCGACTGGTACGCCACCGTGGAGGCGAAGTACCTGTCGCATAGGACGACCCTTCCGGCCTCCACGTCACGGGCGATGCGCTCGGTGTGGTCGTTGCGGTCCGCCACGAACAACAGCGCCTCGGTCCTCTGGGACACGTCTCCTGCGGCCCCGGAACGTATGAACGCGCCGATGCCCTCGTGAGTCGGCTCGGCGGTGATCGCGACCTCGAGCCCGCGCGCCCTGAGCATCTCTGCGACGGACGCGCAGACCGTGGTCTTCCCCACGCCGTCTATCCCTTCGAACACCACGAAGACTCCGCTCATCCTCTTCGGGTATGCCTATCCAACATAAACTTGTTCGGAACACCCGATCAGGCCAGTCCTACCGACCTCTGGAGCAGGAGGACGACCGCATCCACGGACTCGACGTCCTTCACATAGGGCCTGCAGAGGACGGCCAGCTCCGCGCGGATCCTGTCGTCGTACCTTACGTCCAACGCCGACAGGTTCTCCCTCAGGGTCTTGGCGAGCGTGCCTCCCCTGCGGTCCCAGTCCGTCATGATGACGGCCTGCTTCCCACTGTGCCAGACGTGCTCTGCGGCTTTCACCGGCCCTCCCCCGCTTTGCACGCAGAAGAACTCGCCGTCCACACCCACGTGCCTCAGCGAAGCCACGTCCTTGAGGCCCTCCACGAGGATGATGTGGGTGGACGACAGGGATGAGAGCTGGTCCAGCAGCTCCTGTATCGCCTCCAGACGCTCCGTGTCATCCATCGACCTCGCCTCCAAGGGATGCCAGCACCGCAGACGGGTCGCCGTATACCGTGACGGTCTTCTGCCTCGAGGTCTGACCGGAAGTCACCTCTGCCCTGCAGCCGGTTATGTCACGGAAAAGCTCGGCGACCTCCCTGTTGGCACGCCCGTCCAACGGCGGTGCCTTGACCCTCACGTTCATCCTGCGCCTCCACTCGTCGTATCCGTCCGGACCGGAGCGGTTGGACCTCGGGGAGACGGAGACGTCGACCTCGACGCATCCCTCGCAGACCCTGCAGACGTCGGCGACCTTCATGCCCTCCCCATCGGCACACGTCCATATCACCATGTCGGAGGGATTATCTATGGTACCGTTGATGGCCTGACGATGAGCCCTGCGCTGGAGCCTATGTCGTTCGACGAGCTGTCCGAGCTGTACAGGGTGGAGATGAAGAGCAGCGCCATAACCCAGGTCAGGAAGGACCTGTTCAGGGCGATGGCGAACCTGCTGACGACCCTCCGCCTGGAGTACGACCGCCAGATGACCCTGGATCCAGAGTCGGTCATGTGCGAGGGTGCGGAGCAGCGCAGGAAAAAGGCGGAGAGGCTGGTCAAGGACATCGTCCACATAAGGACCCAGAAGATATGCCAGATGGCAATCAGGGGTGCCATGGGCGGCAGGAACACCGTGGACATGCTGACCGAGGAGGAGAAGGACTACTACGACAAGGTCCTCGACCTGTCCAAGAGGCACATGACGGAGATCGATCGCCTACGCGGCCGCAGGAACACGGTGGCCACCCACATAGACGAGGTTCCGATCCATGAGGAGACACCTGTGAAGGAGGCTCCTGCCCCCGTTCCCGTCGCATCCGAGCCCGTCTCCGACGAGATTCCGTTCGACGATTCGCCCGATGACTTCCAGGATGAACCGATACCGGACGAGTTCAATGATTTCCCGGAGATCGTTCCCGAGGGCCCGTCACCGGATGTCGGGATCCCCGCACCGGCTGAAGTCGGACAATCGGGACCGGTGGCAACGGAGGGGCCCGTGGAGCCCGAACCGTCGGCCACCGAGGACGAACGGGAACCCGCGGAAGATCCGGGCTCTGTGGCCGTGCACCCTGCGGAGACCGTCCTCCCAGCGCCGGAACCTGACGAGCTGAAGCCGATTCTGATTAGGATACTGGAGGACCTGCCCGAGTTTGCCGGACCGGACAGGGACTACAGGCTCTGTCGGGAGGACCTGGTCATGATGCCGAGGGTCCTGGCCGAAGTGCTCGTCAACACGGAGAAGGCGGTTCTGATCAGGCCTACGCCCTGAGCGTCCTCGTGTCGCCGGGGAACTCCAGGCAGTCGATCTTGAGACGCTTTATACCCGTGATGTCGGACACGGTCTCCCTCGCCAGGTCGGGGATGTTGTTGGTCTTGCTCAGATGGGCAAGGAAAAACTGCCGGTTGGCATCCGTCATGGTGCGCCGGATGGCGTTGCCGCAGTCTACGTTCGACAGGTGGCCCTTGTCGCTGCCGATGAGCCTCTTCAGACTGACGGGATAGGGTCCGTCCACAAGCATCTTGTTGTCGTAGTTGGCCTCTATGACCGCTATGTCCGCCATCTTGAGCGCAGCTTCGATCTGGAACGTGAGCTTCCCGGTATCGGTGGCGACCAGGATGTTCTTGTCATCAGCCTGCGTCAGGAACGCGTTTGGCTCTATGGCGTTGTGGGACGTCGGCAGAGGCGTAATGTGAAAACCCCTGAAGTCGAACACGCGCGCCGTGTCGAACGGGACGTAGTCCACGTTGCCCAAGCTCAGCTGCGAGAAGGTCGCGGGGTTGCACATCACAGGAACACCGAGCTTTCTGGCCGTCGCCCCCGCCCCGGAGACGTGGTCGCTGTGCTCGTGCGTCAGGAGGATCGCCTTTACGACTTCCTTGTCGACACCTTCCTGTTCCATCAGCGACAGGATCTTCCTGCAGCTGACCCCGGCATCGATCATGATGGCTTCGCCGTCGCATTCTATCACAGTGCAATTGCCATCGCTACCGCTGGCAAGAACATGGACCTCTATCATCCGCCTGCGCCTCAGGCCTTCCTCTTGTAGAGTGCGAAGATGATGTCCCCTCTAGATATGATTCCCACGACGACCCCCTTCTCTACGACGGGAAGGCGATTGACCTTCATCTCTAGCATGGAAGACAGGACCTCCATGATCGTTGTGTCGGGCGTGGTCGTGAGGACCGTACGCGTCATGATGTCGGATACGAGCGTGTTTGAGATCTCCTCCGAGATGCTCTTAAGAATGGAGCTCTCCTCCATGCCAGAATCCATAGGGTAGTTCAACATAACGTTGCCCGGGTTGTCCTCGTCGAGCTCATCCTGATACTTCAGAAGAATGGCAAGAATATCATTCTCACTAAGAATCCCCAGAAGATGGTTCCTGTTATCCACTACAGGCGCTCCGGAGATGTTATCCAGAGCGAACTTTATGACCGCCTTCTTGACGGTGTCATCAGGCTTAAGCGTCACCACCTGGGTGGTCATCAGGTCCCTTACCTTCAACTTAGACATCAAGGAGGGTATTCCCATACTGAACTTATATTCGTTTTGTCAAGATGCTCAGAATGCCAGCAATCGTGGTTGAACGGTCGCATGATGCATAGCTTTATGTATGAGCAGGTTATCAAGGAATTTTGTGGGCCTGTAGCTCAGCTAGGTAGAGCGTTCGACTCTTAATCGAACGGCCAAGGGTTCGAATCCCTTCAGGCCCGCCACTTGTTTATCCAGACACCTTGAAAAAATTTCTATGGATTTCCGTCTGCAGATCAGGCGTCCTCCATTTGTCTAGTGTTCTGCCAAAATTCTAGCATTTCGTCGGATGCAGAATGACAATCCTTGTCACAATAGTAACGCTGGGTCGTGGTGATCGAAGCATGTCCCATGACCAGCGAGACGTTGTGGATGTCGTGTCCCTCGTCGAGTGCACGCTGTCCAAAGGTGCGTCTGCACTTGCGGAGCTCGAATGTTTCCCCGATGTCGTCCTCGACCGCTCTCTTGAGTTTCTCGAGCATGTTGTACCCGATGAACTCCTCGGTACCCCTGATCGGAGGAAATAGGGCATCGGACGACTTCTCGCGATTCCTGAGCTTCAACGCCCTGGCCTCGAGATACCTCTTGAGAATCGGAACCCCGTCCGGGTGAACGGGGATCCAGCGGGCGCTTCCGTAGGAATCCTCTCCCTTGACATGGACAGCCAGAACCTCTGCGGCATCCCCGACGATGTGGACGTTCCTGACGTACATCATGCGCAGCTCCTTCGGGCGGAGGCCTGTGCATATCGCAAGAGATACGAGTCCGTATGCCTCAGAGAGCTTCCAATCAAACATAGATATCTCCATCGCGCGTGCGAGAATCCTCTCGACGACGGGTTCCTCCAGGGCCGGTGCACGCTTCTGATACTTCTTTGGATAATGTGCGGGATACTTCGACTTGAAGGCGGAGACCGCATCGTTGTCGAAATACGACAACATCTTCTTCAGAAGCCCGAGATCCTTGAGGATGGTGGTTGTCTTGATTCCGTTGGCCTTGCGGTAACCGACGAACGCGTCTATGTCCTTGGCCGTGATCTTGCGAGGGTTGTCTGTGGAGACCCTGCCCTCTGCCTTGAGGTCGTGGAGAATCTTTCCGATCTGCACGAGCCTGCGACGGTTGGTGCCGTAGGTACTGGACGAAATGTGCCCGTATTCGATAGGCATGTACTCGTTCAGACAGTCGGTAAACGGATAGCGGCTCATCTACCGACTCCCGCTTCCTCGAAGAGCTGTCCTTCTAGGTGGACGACGTAGTCCTGAAAACCAGTGAAAACCCTGCGTTCGTCCTTTGTAAGATATGTCAGAGGGAAATCGCGCAGAAATGTGGCCAGAACACTCACACTGACCATCCTGTTGATAGCCCTCATCTGATCGGAACTATCCATCGATGATGGGTTCCGCCGCCCTGCCTCGTCAATAACATTTCTTCCATTCATGTTATCAATTCCATCAATGTCAAGAATCGTATAAATATGTTTTCCAGCGATGTTATTGATGGTAACAATGGTATTGATTGGACGCAGCAAGTTCGGTCAGAACAACAGGATCAGTCTGGTCGAGGGCCTACCGGACATCATGAACCTCAGTGTCGGAGATTATGTGGAGTTTCACGTCATAGACGGTGAGCTTATACTCCGTAAAGAGACCAAGAAGTACAGAGGATTCGACTTCGAAACAACAGAGATCCATGACAAACTGCTAGGACTGGAAAAGTCAAAAACCGAAGAACTTGAAGACACGAACCTTGATCCGGAAACCCTGGAAGAGTTAGCCAGACAGGATTATCTTAAAGACAAGGCAGAACGTGAGAAAAAGAAGAATTGATTCAACGAACGAGAAAATCGCCACATTATACTGTCTGTGAAGTGAGCAAATGTCTGAGAGCTCTAGACTGGATTGGAAAGACATTAAAATCAGTGCGGCCAAGTTCGCACTGAGATTCAAGGATGTCAAGAAGGAAGCATCTTACAAGCAGATATTCTGGTCGGAGTTCCTCCAGATGTTCGGGGTCGACATCATCCAGGTGGGTGCCTTCGAGTACTATGTGAAGAAACTCGGAAACCATGCCGGAGAGATAGACTATTTCTGGCCCGGCAAGGTGATCATCGAACACAAATCGTCCGGGAAGGATCTGGACAACGCAATGGATCAGGCGATGGACTACCTCATGGGGATCCAGAAGAGGGAGGAACTGCCGAGGTACATCATCGTCTCGGATTTCAAGCGCATCCGTCTGATGGACCTGGTGGATCATAGGGACACAACGATTCTTCTGAAGGATCTTCCCGACAACGTAGAGATGTTCGGGTTCCTGGCTGGATACTCGGATAAAAGGATTGAGGGTCAGCACCCAGTCAACGTCAAAGCTGCGGAGGTCATGGGGGAGCTCTACGATATCCTGAAGGAGTCTGGGTATCCGGAAGACGATCTGGATCTGCTTTTAATACGTATCGTATTCTGCATGTTCGCAGAGGATGCTGACATCTTCGAAAAGGAATTGTTCTCAAGCTATCTATCATTCCACACGGGTGAGGACGGCACCGGCATGGGTGCGGCTATCAACGAAATCTTCGCCGTACTGAACACCCCGTATGAGAACCGTCAGAGCGCCATGTCCGCGGAGCTTCAGAAATTCCCGTATGTCAACGGAGGATTGTTCGAGAGAACACTGACCACCCCGATGTTCGACCGTAACATGAGGGAGCACTTCTTCAAGGCGTCGAAACTGGATTGGAAGTACATTTCGCCGGCGATATTTGGGTCTCTGTTCCAGAGCATCATGGATCCCAAAAAGAGGCGCGAGCTCGGTGCCCATTACACTTCTGAGGAGAACATTCTCAAAGCGATCAATCCGCTGTTCATGGACGAACTGAGGGCTGAATTCAACAAGATCAAAGGGAATCCGAAGGAACTTCGCAAGTTCTGGGACAAACTGTCCAATGTCAGGATTCTGGATCCAGCGTGCGGTTGTGGCAATTTCCTCATCATCTCATATCGCGAGATGCGCCGTCTGGAGATGGATGTCCTCGATGCAATCTACAAAGGGCAGATGATCTTCGACGAATCGCATCTGTTCATCGACCACTACTATGGGATAGAGATCGGAGAGTTCGCGTCGATGGTCGCCAATCTATCGATGATTCTCATGGATCATCTCATGAATATGGAGATGAGGAACCGTTTTGGCAGATGCAGAGACATCATCCCATTGAAAGAAAAGGCGAACATCGTCTGTGCGGATTCGCTTGAGATTGATTGGGAGTCAGTAGTGAGTGCAGACAACCTGACATACATTGTGGGGAATCCGCCTTTCATCGGTGCGAAGATTCAATCAGATTCCCAACGTGAGCAGATGACTCACTTTTTCCAGAAGAATGCCGGAGTGATGGACTATGTCTCGGCATGGTACGTGAAAGCGACATGGATGATGGACAAGAACCCTGCAATCCGCACGGCATTTGTTTCAACCAACTCCATCACCCAAGGAGAACAGGTCGAACCTTTATGGAAACCTGTTTTCGATCGTGGATTTAAGATTAATTTCGCCTACACAACGTTCCGCTGGAACAACGAAGCCAAAGGTGTGGCGGCAGTACACGTCATAATTGTAGGATTCAGCAAGAAGGATGTTCAATGCGCCATCTTTTCTCATAGTATGGGCCTGTATGGCGACATTGTATGCAATAAAGTTTCACACATTAACGCATATCTCGTAGGGGGCCCAGATGTATTCCTTCCCAATAGGAACAAGCCAATCTGTAATGTACCGGAAATGGGTATTGGAAACAAACCAATTGATGGGGGAAATTATCTCTTCACGAAGGAAGAGATGGAGAATTTTGTAAGAATTGAACCCCAATCTGAGAAATATTTCCATCCATGGTTAGGGGCTCGCGAATTCATCAATGGTGAACTACGTTATTGTTTATGGTTAGGAGATTGCACCCCATCTGAATTGAAATCAATGCCAGAATGTCTGAAAAGAGTGGAAGCGGTAAGGAAATTCAGATTGAGCAGTAAAAGTGCACCTACAAAGAAATTAGCAGAGAAACCAACTAGATTTCATGTTGAAAACATGTCTACGGAGCCTTACTTAATAATCCCTAGACATTCATCTGAATCCAGAACATATCTTCCTATTGGTTTTGTTGAGCCCGAAAACATATGTGGTGACGCAAATCTGATGATGAAAGATGTTTCCATCTATCATTTTGGGATTCTGACCTCAAGAATGCATATGGTATGGATGAAATACACCTGTGGCAGAATCAAAAGTGATTTCCGTTATTCTGCAGGGATAGTATACAACAACTATCCATGGCCAGATCCAGACGATGTACATAAGGCATCCATCGAAAAAGTAGCTGAAGAAATTCTGAAAATACGTAGAAAGTATGCAGGTCAATCCCTGGCAGACTTGTATGATCCAAACCTTATGCCGATAGATTTGCTGGAAGCACATCATAAATTAGACAGAGAGGTGGAAAAAGCTTACTCGACTGAGCCATTCAAGGGGGATTCTGAACGCATAGCACATCTGTTCTCAATGTACAACACGAAGACAATGAATCAGTGAAACATATCTTTCCGAAGAATTACTTCAAAGAGGCACTAGTTTCCCTATTATTAGGTATAATTGGTTTGTGCATCACACTATGTCCAAACGAACAATACCATGATTTGTTATTAACAATAGGTGGTGGAATGTTTACAGGTGCAATAGTAAACATTTCTACGTTCACAGCCCACTCATTAAAGAATCGCAGAGAAGACCTTGAAGGGTTCTTAGAATTAGCAGAGAGCATCTACGGAAGATTCAGATGGATAAAAAATCCTGGAAATGTAAATCAACACAATTTGTACGATTTTCTAAAGATTTTAGATGATGGGAAAGGTCTGAACAGGATCTATGGACGCTTGTGGTTTGTTAGGGATGAAACCAGAAAGAAAGTTCATGAGTTGTACTGTGTACTATTCGAAATTCAGAAAATTCAGCCCTGTATAATGAGATTAGAGATGACAGCGGAGACTAGTAAAAGCGTTAAAGCGGAAGAAATAATGAATGAATTCGAAATAAACGAACTGGAACAAACGAAAAAAGAAGCTCTAATGATACAAATGATAAACGATAATCTAGAAGATGTATTCAAGAAATATAATGGATCACCTGCGGATAAAATCAATAGTGGAATCGATGTTTTGTACGATCTTATTGGAAAATCATGGTTTTAACTTTGGTTACTCTTTTCAAGTCTAGTGGGCCTTCGCTTCGCTACGGCCCTTCGTCCGCCGCTACGCGGCGTCCGACTGGCGTGCGGGTGCCCCCTGCCTGACGGCGATGGGGGCACCGCGCCCGCCGATAGTTGGGATATAACGTGGTCTGATGACCAGAAAAAGATAATCGAGCATGTGGGAAACAGAGCATTCGCTGGCCGATGGTTTCTGATAAAAGCTAGTCCTGATAATCAGACAGGAGCCGGAGGCCCTTTGGGGAACAGGTTTGGATCCATGTTGTCGGCATCGTATCCCATCCACCGGTAGAGCCGTGGATCGCTGCGATGGACCGTGTCCACCCACATCCAGCTCCCCTTCTTCCGGTCCGCTTCATCTTCGAGCTTCTGCATGTCTTCTTTGAAGGCCTTGGAAATCACCCATGTGTGGGAGTTCCAGATGAGGCTGTTGAGGATCGTCCATACGGCTGTCCTGTACTTCGCGGGGAGTTCCGACACTCTCCTGCACTTCTTGAGCTCCTCGATGTGGTCCAGATCGAGTGATTTCGTGATGTACTTGGAGATGTAGTTGATCGGTGTGGCGTATCCCTTTATTCCGAGATCGTCCGCGGTGAACGCGTAGATGTCGATGAAACCGACATTCCATATCGGACTTGGAGAGTTCCAGTCACTCAGGTTCTTGATCCTCCCGAGTATGCTGCGGGTGTAGGGATCGGTTGGGTCCGGGCGATATGAGTTGCTCTTCCTGTGGAACTTGACCTTCAGAGGCTTGTCCAGATGCAGGATGATGTGGACCGCCGGATAACCGGAGACCGTGGACTCCTTGACGATGACCTTGGAGTAGCCCCCTTCCAGTGATTTCTCCAGGCGGGAGAAGAACCTTGAGATCCCCTTGCCTTTGGATGTGATGAAGAAGTTGGCCCTGTCGCGGGACATCACCTTGTGATCTATGGTCAGCGTCATGAAGAACAGATGGGAGTAGATTCCCGCCGGGGTTTCGAACGAGATCGTCGACCTCTTCAGGATTCTGTTTAGCCTCTTCTTCTTGATCGACTGTCTGAAGGCGTACTGGGGATTGCCCCTGCGCGACACCGGACTTGCGGAATGTTCGCCGGTGTCGAGGTTCGCGAAGAGGTTGTAGTACTCGGTGTCGATGTAATCCACGAGATCGGGCAGGAGGGTATCGGCATCGACCTTTCCGGACAGCACGTCCTGCTGCAGCTGTCTGCGGTTCCTCCTGTCGAACACGCTAGAACGACGGGTGGTGTCGGCACCCTGTGGAACATCCGGAAGGTAGTCGTTGAGGTTTGCAGCCTTACGGCTGTCGGCGGCGGGAATCAATAGAATTTACGCCTGCATTAGACACTCTCTATGGCCAGAGATCAGAACTTCATAGAAAATTCAGAAAGGCGTCTGGACACTCCTGGGTGGTGGTCCCTTCAGGCCCGCCACTTATTCCCTTTTAATCTGTGGCCTTATAGGCTGAAAATTCTGCATATTCTTGTATTTTG
>CALUNK010000038.1 GCA_944321985.1 Candidatus Methanomethylophilaceae archaeon | reverse complement strand
CCATGGCGTATCCCTTGGTGAGGGCCTTGGTGGTGTTACCGGCGGAGTCCAGCTTGTCGGTCCTGTCGCGGACCTCGCCGGGCTGGTTGCTCATCTCGGCGATTCCGCCGCCGTTGTCCGTGATGGGTCCGAAGGTGTCCATGGCGAGGATGAACGCGGAGGATCCGAGCATGGCGATGGTTCCGATGGCGGTTCCGTAGAGTCCGAAGGTGGCCGCGTCGGTTCCCTCGGGGGCTGCGCTGTATCCGAGCAGGTAGGTGGCGATGATGGCCACGACGATGCACACGACGGGAAGGACGGTGGACTCGAGTCCGATGGAGATTCCCTGGATGACGTTGGTCGCGGGTCCGGTCTGGGAGGACTCGGCGATGGACTTCACGGGCTTGTGGTCCCCGGTGTAGTACTGGGTGATGAACACGATGGCGAGTCCGAGGATGATTCCTACGACTCCGGCGGCCGCGAACATGTACCAGTTGTCGATGCCCTCGGACTGGCCGAGGATCATGTACGTGGAGAGGAACAGGAACACGATAACCAGAGCTATGGTCAGGTAGTATCCGACGTTCATGGACCCGATGACATCGGCGTCGTCGTCCTTGAGGTGGACGACGGAGATTCCGATGAGGGAGGCGATGAGGCCGAAGGCGATGAGCACGAGGGGCAGGTAGATCCAGTTGAAGGATGCGGCGCCGAAGGTGTTCACAACGGCAAGTCCGATGACCATCGATCCGATGATCTCGGCAGCGGTCGACTCGAAGATGTCTGCACCACGTCCGGCGCAGTCTCCGACGTTGTCTCCGACGAGGTCGGCGATAACTGCAGGGTTCCTGGGGTCGTCCTCGGGGATTCCGGCTTCGACCTTTCCGACGAGGTCGGCTCCCACATCTGCGGCCTTGGTGTAGATTCCGCCGCCGAGCTGTGCGAACAGAGCGGCGAAGGAGGCTCCGAAGGCGTATCCGACGACGGAGTGGAGGGTCATGGTCATGTTCTCTCCGCACCAGTAGTAGTAGGCGAGGAAGACGACGAACAGACCGACGAGGCTGAGCGTCGAAACGACGATTCCGGAGATGGCACCGCCGCGGAAGGACACCTTGAAGGCCTCGTTCAGGGATGTGCGGGCCGCGCTGGCGGTCCTGATGTTGGAGTTGACGGAAACCTTCATTCCGATGAATCCAGAGAGGATGGAGAATCCGGCTCCGATGAGGAACGCGATGGCTACCCTGTAGTTGAGGTAGTCCGCGAAGCTGTCGGCGAGTCCGACGAGCGCTATGATTATCGCTACGATGACACTGATGATTCCGATCGTCTTGTACTGGCGTTTCAGGTACGCCATGGCACCGGTCTCGATCGCATCGGAGATCTCCTGCATCTCAGGGGTCCCTTTGTCCTTCGACCAGACGTACTTGAAGAAGTACGCGGCGAAGATCACTGCGATGACCGCGGCGACGGGAATCATAAACAATAGAGTATCAGTTCCGAAATCTATCATTTTATCGATTCCTTTAGCGTTTAAGCGGGACGTGTATCGGTTCTCCTAAATAAATGGAATCGTCGTTTCTCGGAGGATGTGCAAGGTCCGAGGCGACCGGCAGAGGGACTCCGCACGTCTGGCACAATGGGTCGACATCCGGACGCCTCCACCCGCGACGGAAAGTGCCACGGTGCCCGCACGGTGCCCGTCGTGTGTTTCTCCTCTTTACTTATATTATTAAATGCCAACCAAGTCACGTTTAAATAGGAGATGGCTATAGTCGGGTACATTCGAGAGGACCCACCATGTATATGCTAACCGAGGTCGAGAAGGTCGTTCGCATTCCGCCGAAAGACCTGAAGGATGACATAGACAGCGTCATCGACAGCCTCACCTGGGAGACCTACGAGGGCCGCCTTGGAGAGGACAAGAACTTCACTGTGCTGATCAAGAACGTCAGGACCGTCGGTCCCGGGCGCATCGTCCACGGGGACGGTGCCGTGTACCAGACCGTGAAGTTCGACCAGGTCGTATTCAAGCCCAGGGACAACGAGATCATCATCGGCAAGGTCGTCGAGATCCTCAAGTTCGGTGCGTTCGTCAGGTTCGGTCCGCTCGACGGTCTCCTGCACATCAGTCAGGTGATGGACGACCGCGTGGACATCGATGAGACCAACCAGAGGCTTGTCGGGAAGGACACCGGCAGATACCTCGCCGTCGGCGACATCGTCAAGGCCAGGGTCGTCAGCATCGACCTCAACGAGAAGAATCCGCAGGAGAGCAAGATCGGTCTCACCATGCGCCAGCCCGGTCTCGGCAAGCTCCAGTGGCTCGAGGAAGACCACAACAAGAACTCCGAGAAGCAGAACGGAGGCGATGAGTGATGGTCGGACCCGTGCTTAAGGCATGCAAGCAGTGCAGCTTCATCTCCGAGAGCGATGTCTGCCCCCGCTGCGGCGGACAGACCTCCAAGGAGTGGCAGGGGTACCTCGCCGTCATCGATTTCGAGAAGTCCGAGATCGCGAAGAGGATGGGCATATCCGACAACGGAAGGTACGCCCTCAAGGTCCGCTGAGTCCGATGTTCGAGAGGGATCTGGTCCTCCCCGAATCGGAGAGGGAGGCCTTCAAGGAGCCCCTCGGAAGGGAGATGGACGAAGGCGAACTGGATAACACAGACGCTCAAACCTGTTTCATAACGGTCGGGGACGTGGTATCCCTGACATTCAGAAGGCACGGCGTGAGGCCGCTGCTGTCGATATACGACGGCAGCACGGAGCGCAGAGAGATGACCGACTTCGCGAAGCTCGTGGAGGGCGAGGAGAAAGAGGTCGTCTCGAACCCAGCGGGTACGATCACCGCCGCGATGGCGGATGCGATCCGCAGGGGCATCGGAGGGGATGCCGACCTGATACGCGTCGAAGGCGAGGAGGACCTGGCTTTGTTGCCGTGTCTCCTGTACGCTGAGGACGGTGCGGTCGTGGTCTACGGCATGCCCGGAAGATGCATGATGGCAGTCACCACGGACGGAGCCATCCGCAAGAGGGCCGCGGAATTCGTGGCCAGAATGGAGGAACTGGAATGAAGATGGAGATAACCCAGCAGAAGGACAACCCTCTGCAGAAAAGGGTCGAGGTGTACTTCACCATCGACCACAACGGAGAGTCCACTCCCGGCAGGAACGCTGTCGCGGAGGAAGTTGCCAAACAGACCAAATCCAAGAGGGACTGTGTCGTCGTCGACAACATCGAGTCCGTTTACGGAAAGGGCATGTCCAAGGGATACGCCAAGGTTTACGAGAGCAAGGATGCCGCGCTCGAGTTCGACAGGGAGTACCTGCTGAAGAGGAACGGAATCGAGGCGACCAAGCCCGAGGCATCCGCCGAAGAAGCACCCCAGGAGTGATTCGAATGGCAAAAGCACCTGCACCCAAGAAAGTCGTCGCGAAGAAGGACGCCTACAAGGTCGAGGGCGACAAGATCGTCAGGACCAAGCCCGTCTGCCCCAAGTGCGGACCCGGTGTCTTCATGGCGACACACAAGGACCGTGTCTCCTGCGGAAACTGCGGATACACTGAGTTCAAACAGAACTGAGAAGATCATCTTCAATCCGCCTCCACCCTCTCATCAGGAGGCTCAGGATCGCCGGGGCGAAACCCGCCCCGGCACAACTACTCTTCTCAAGCACTCAGATTCTCCCAGGGCCCGTAGTATAGCTTGGATAGCATGGGGGCCTCCGGAGCCTCAGACTCGGGTTCGAATCCCGACGGGCCCGCCTAACTGAGAACCGAACCCCGGTTCGAGCCACTGCGGCGGGATATGTAACTTTTATGATTCCAATCGGCCGCCATGGTCGTCATGTGGACATTCCTTCCCTCTTTGTTATAAAGAGCCAGAGAGGCGAATCGGAGATGGATGGAACCATAAGCCGATAGCATAAATACGGTGATTCCAATGTGTGCGGGCGATGACGAAGGGGCGCATATCACCTAGGAGCGAACTGGCGAACCTCCCCCGCACCGTTCACGGCGGGAAAGGTTGGATGCTCGAAAATGTCGAGGACTACAGCCACAACCTGAATCCCTTCGGACCACCAGAGGACCTGGCGGAGATCGTCGCCGCCGCAATACCCCAGGTGGGTCACTACCCGGATGACTCCTGCTCCGAGCTGAAGGAGGTCATCTCCAAGATGTTCAACGTCGGGACGGACTGCATCTCCATAGGGGCGGGATCGTCTGACATCATCAGGAACGTTCCCAACACATTCTACAGGAGGGGCGACAAGCTCGTAATACCCAGCCCGTCCTTCGCCGAGTACGCTCAGCAGTGCAGGATAGTCGGAGCAGAGGTCCATCCGTTCGACCTCTGCCCAGAGGAGGACTTCAGGATCGATGCCGACCGTCTGCTGGAGGCGGCGGAGGGGGCGAGGGCGGTGTACATCTGCAATCCCAACAATCCCACTGGGAGGGTGGAGCCCCGCGACAAGCTGCTTCGCATAGCCCGCGAGCTCGAGGAGATGGGGACGCTCATGTTCCTGGACGAGACCCTCCTGGAGTTGGTTCCGGGATACACGGACATTACGCTATCGGGCATGGTCAGCCGCTTCTCCAACCTCGTAGTGGCGTCTTCCCTGACGAAGTCGTTCGCCATCCCCGGGATAAGGATCGGGTTCGGATTCTCGAACCCGGACATAATCTCGGAGATGGACAAGGTACGTATGACCTGGAACGTGGGGGAGATCGAGCAGACCGTGGCCACTGTGCTGCTCAGGGACAAGATGGACTATGTGGATCACGCCGCCGCCGTGATGGCGGAGGAGTCCGAGATCATGAATTCCTCACTGAAGGAGATCGGTTTCCCGGTCGGGGCCGTCTCGGACTCGTTCTTCTACTTCAACTCCCTGGAATCCCTGGGCATGACCGGCGCCGAGTTCAACAAGAGGATGGTCACCCATGGGATAGCCGTCCGCGACTGCGCCTCGTTCGGTGACAGGTTCACAGACTACATCCGCTACAGCGTGAAGGACAGGGAACGCAACTGCAGGTTCATCGCAGCCGTTGACGCTGTCATAAACGGGTGATGGGTCCGATGGTGGTATGGCTGGACGCGATACTGGTCGTGGTTCTGGCCCTGGCCATAGACAGGTACATCGGAGATGCCCCCAACTCGGTCCATCCCCTCAGGTGGATGGGCAATCTGCTTTCCGCGATAGACCGTCATGTCAAATGCAGGGGATCCAAGAAGGCGATCCTGATCGGATTCCTGTCGTACCTGCTGGTATTCATCATATTCGCGGGAATCGGACTCCTCCTAACATCGTTGGTTAGGTACGGGCTGTCGGAGACGGTCTCGCCTCTCGCGGGAGAGGTCGCATGGATAGTACTCACAGCCATCCTGTTCAAGATATCCTTCGCCATCTTCTCCTTCAGGAAGCACTGCGACCCCATATGTGCCGACTTGGATGCGGGGAGGACGGAGGACGCTGCCGCCAAGGTGCAGATGATAGTCAGCCGCAACACGAAGGGCATGGACGCGGAGCACATCGCATCGTCATGCTGCGAGACGGTGACCGAGAACCTTGTGGACAGCGTCTACTCGCCTGTCCTCTACTTCGGAATCCTGGGCATCCCCGGCGCCGTCATGTTCAGGTGCGCGAACCTCATGGATGCGATGTGGGGGTACCTGAACGACAAGTACGCCCTCCTGGGGCGTTTCCCTGCGAAGTTCGACGACGTCCTCGGATTCGCAACATCGAGGGTCTCGCCGTACTTCATCGCATTGGCGGGGATGATCCTCGGCATGGACTGGAGGGCCTCCGTGCCAGCGGCCAAGGCCGACCATACCATGACCCCGAGCCCCAACAGCGGGTGGTCCATGACCGCAGCCGCGGCTGTCCTCGGGATTAGCATGGAGAAGCGCGGGGTGTACGTTATGAACGCAGGCCATCCGATGCCAACGACAAAGGATGTCCAGAGGTGTTGCCGTCTGATCGAGCTGTCCGCAATGATCTACCTGCTGTTAGTAGGTATAATCCTGTACGGCCTGGTCGGGATACATGTCCAGCTGTTCGCCGAGGATGCTCTGTTCGGGTTCTGGGGGTCGGTGTTCTGACCTTCATCAAGAGCATCGGCATCGACGAGATAGACGGGTTCGGAGTCGGACACGTGACATTCGGGGAGGCCATGGAGGTCCTAAGCAGTGCCGTGCTCAACGGAGGCTCCGCCGTCTCCCACGGATTCTTCATAATGCAGGTGCCTCGGGACTACGAGGGCACCGATCCGGTCGCGGACGCGGAGCGCGTGAGGAAGTCCCTGGGACTTCCGGAGGACTCCGTCGGTATGATGACCGCGGCGGAGGTCCTGCATGTGTTCAGCTCCGCCTCAGCGGATTTCGGCGGGATGCATGTCGAAGCCATCGCCACCGCCGGACTCAGCAACCACGTCGTAGCGGGGGATGTGCTCGACAACTATCCCGAGCGCAGGACGGTCTCCGATCGCAGGGCGGCAGACCTGGCAGGAACCATCAACATCGCTGTCGTCTCCCCTGTCCCGCTGACGGACGCTGGAAGGGTCAACATGTTCATGCCTCTCGTCGAGGCGAAGAGCGCCGCCTTGGCCGACAGGGGCTACAGGGAGACGGGGACAACCTCCGACTCCATGGCCGTATTCTCCCCTGTCGGGAGGGAGAGGGTCTCATATACCGGCACCGGTTCCGACGTCGGCATCGCAGTCGCAAGGGCTGTGCGCAGGGCAGTCGGGGCCGCCATGGAGAGGCGTGGCGAGCATCCTGTCATGGAGGAGCCGCTCAGGGTGCTCCGCAACGCAGGCTACGGGTCGGAGCGCCTCTCGGAGATCTCCGGCATGTCTGAAGAGCAAGCGGAGACGACTGTTCTGGAAGCGCTCTCGGATCAGAGGTGCAGGGCGCTGCTGGATCTCGTCATGTTCGTCGGTGACCGTGCGGAGTCCATGGCATCGGACGGTGACCTCTCATTGAAGGGGGTCGTGATCGAAACTGTAGAGAACGTCACGGGAGAGAAGGTCGATGGTTCCCAGGATGTGACGGAGGCCGCCTTGTCGGCCATCATCAGGAATGTGTGTCAATGATGGAAGATGACCAATCAAAGGAAAATGGTGGGAGGGGGAGTGCACTCAAAGCACTGGTGTCCTTCTTCACCATATGTCATATGGATATAGATCAGGATGACATGAACGCCATGGAACGCAGTTTCCACCTGGTGCCCGTGGTCGGACTCCTGTTCGCGTTCATTTTGATGATCGAGGGGGCCGCACTGGGATGGCTCTTCATCGACAAGGAGTTCGGCAGCGGCCTGTTCACGGCAGTCGTGATGCTGGCCACCGTTTATGCGGGAAGCAAATTCATCCATTTCGACGGTCTGACAGATTTCGGCGACGGCATGATCGTCTCCGGTACGAGGGAGGATCACGTCCGTGCCCTCAAGGACACACTGGTGGGCGCAGGAGGCGTGGGTACAGCCCTGGTCGTGGTGCTGCTGTCGGTCTCCGTCTACACCATGTCGGAGAAGGCCGTATCCCTGGCGGGGCCGTTGTTCCTGATCATCTTCGCTCCCGCCGTCGAGCTGCTGGTAAAGAACGCGATGGTGTTCGCGGCAGCGTTCGGGAAGCCCGGAAACGGCATGGCCGCCAGGCAGGTGTCGATGACATCCCAGAGTTCCGCGCTGTTCTCCACCCTGATCACCCTGGTGCTGGGAGCCATCGTCTGCGTGATATCCTGTCTCCTGTACGATGCCATCATGCCGTACAGGGGGATGGACATAGACATGATCCCTGTCATCGCGGCGTTCGTCATCGCCGTGGTGGTGTCGGCTCTGGTGGGATTCCTCATTGCCAGGAAGTCCAACGAGGTGTTCGGAATGGTCAACGGGGACATCCTCGGCGCCACAAACGAGATCTGCAGACCGGTGGTCATGTTCGTGATGCTCCTGGTGTTCGTACTGTGGTGATCGGATGCAGGCGCTCGTCAACGCAGGAGGCAAGGGTTCCCGCATGGGGAAGTGCGGGGTGGAGAAGCCGATGCAGATGGTCGGTGACAAGCACACCGTCCAGAGGGTCGTCGAGGCGCTGTCCGCGTCTTCGCACATCGATCGTTTGCTCGTCTCCGTGAGCGATAACACCCCGGAGACGGAGAGGTTCCTCCAGAGCATCGGTGTGGAGACGATCCGCACATCCGGTGAGAGTTTCATGGACGATTTTCATGATGCGTTCAAAACCATGGACGGGGACTACGTCCTGACGTGTCCGTCGGACCTTCCATTGCTGACCACCGAGGTGGTGGACACGTTCATAGAGTATTTCGTGCCAGGCACGATGGATTCGGCCATTGCGGTGGTGGACGAGGAGACGGTTCTCAGGACAGGGATCACGCCTTCATACACGAGGGAGGACGGGGGCAGGAACTGGGTCCTGTCAGGTCTGTGCATAATGAACCGCCCTATGACACTGGCAGGCGAGTACCTCGAGGAGTACCTGTTCCAGACCGACTGGGTGGAGCTGTCCGTCAACGTCAACACGCCCAAGGAGCTGGAGTTGGCGAGGAGCTATTTCGACGATCGTCAACGCAGTGTGTCCGTGGGTACTTCGACGAAGGTCTGAGGCTGAAATTATAAGCGGGGCATGTGCCCCGCTGTTTCAATAAAAGGTTCAATCGAATCCCATTATGCCCCTGTAGATCTCGTGGACCCTGTCCTTCAGGTCGTCGCACGTGATCCTGCCAGAGGTCTCTATTATGGCTCCTACGGACGCTCCTCCGCATCCGACGCCCTCCTTGATGAAGCCCCATTCGTAGGCCTGAAGACCTTCGTACGGGCTTCCGCTGTAGTCCACGTTGACGTACACGATGGGGATCCTGTCTGAGATCGAATCCATGATCTTCGTCATGCTGGAGTTGGGGTCGTTCATGAGCCATCTGGTGGTGCCCTGGAAGAAGTTGCCCACCAGTTCGGGGTGCAGTGCCTTGGCACCCGCCATGACGGCAGCCATCTGGGTGCCACCGCCGACGATCACGGGCACGGATTTAGCCGCGCCGCAGAGGATGCCTATGTTCGCGGGCATCATGGGATCGCCGACGCACTCGATCGCTTTAAGGGGGTCGTTCGCAAGGGATCCGGGCTCGATTCCGGCCACGGCAAGTGCCTCGTTGACCAGTCTGGTCTTGAGTTCCTTGGGGTTGTTGGGGGAGCTGCTGCTGACCAGGTTTTCCTTCAGAACGCCCATGGCCATCATCACGGCCAACGCGGTGGTGGTTCCTCCCGCACAGCTCTCGCTGATCACGACGAAGTCGTACGCCCTGGCGAGCATCTCGCCCAGCATGTAGCCCTTCTCGTACTCCTCCTTCACGTTCTTCACGGACTTCCCGGTGATGATCTTCTCACCGCACTCGCCGCCCATGTCGAAGTACGGCACGTAAGGGATTATCTCGCAACCCCCGTTTACTACGTAGTAGGGCATGCCGGACAGGTCCAGGGCGGCCTTGGTCAGGGTTGCCGGGGTGGGTATTCCCCCAGGGTTGATCGGGATCCCCTTCATGCAGGAGACCCTGCCGCTCACCAGGATCTCCGCATCCGCCGCGGGGGTGAACATGGTCAGCTCGGGGGTGTCGCCGGCGTCGGAGACGCCCGGGATGGTGGACGTGCGGGTGTTCGCCACGGTGCATGTGAACACGCCGCGCTTCCCCCAGATCCTGGAGAGGATGTCTTTCGCGATATTCTCGTTGCCGTAAACGCCCAGCGAGGGCGGGAGTTCGAATTCCATCTGATTCACCGTTTGTTTTGCAAAAGGGTTTGGACTACTTTTTTCAATTCCATCATGGACCCGTCAGGAAGGCCGGTGTCTATGCTGGTCCACAGCGGCACATCCATCAGGATGTGCTCGCCTGTGACGCACGATGTGCCGTGGTCTACGAAGTACACGATGTTCTCCACGTCCGGGAAGTACCTCTCCATCAACTGGTCTGTCTGCTCCAGAACCGCCTTCTTCTTGAAAGGGTCCTTCTGGTGGCTGTACTCGTCCACCTCGTCTATGTGCAGGAACACGTTGCCCCTCTCCAGGGCCTCCTGAGCTATCGGGAACCTCTCTTCGAGGTCGTCGATGACGTGGGTCTCCATGCCGAGGGATGCGCAGATGCCCATCGAGGTGGGGCTGTCCGAGACCGCGACCATGGGCATCAGCTCGGGGAAGGCCAGGTACTGCCTTCCGAACTTTCCGCATCCCCATGGGTATCCGGTGACGCCGTCCATCTCCGATGCGACGGTCATGACCAGCTCCCCCAGCTTGCCCGGGACCTCCTTGAAGGGGGCGTCCGCGGGTGGTGCGGGAAGATCCGGGACGTCGTCGCTCACCATGGTGAGGACCGCGCGCCCCTCTATGAAGAACTTGATGGCCGGGTCGTGGTCTGCGAGCATGTCCATGTGCGACATGATCCTCTCCTCGAGCTCGTCCTTTATCTCCGCGGTGTTGTAGTACCAGTGCACCATGCCGTCCTTCACGGTGGCCGGGCTCAGGCGGTACGCCGTCCTCCTCGGATCCTGGATCGGAAGGCCGAGTCCGAGGGCCTCCAGCGCCGCGCGCGGGATCTCCGGCGGATGGCCTGTGAAGAACTCGTTGAGGAAGAGCTGCGTGTAGCCCCTCCCGGTGGTCTTGAGTCTGTGCGGAGCCCTGCTCTCGAGATACGGCATCTCTGCGACCTCGTAGGGTTTCCTCCCGCCCATCTCCGGGTTGGGGTCGTCCTCGGCTCCGTCGAGCAGAACGAACAGTGTGTTGCTCATTGTATCCTCCTCAAGGCGATCGCGGTCTGGCCGACCGAGATGCCCCCGTCCCCGTTGGGGACGTCGCTATGTACCGCGATAGGATGGAGGGATGATATAACCATATCCTCGAACATCCGCGAGATGATGCCGTTGACGGACACCCCGCCGGTGAGTCCAATGTGATCCAGACCGGTGCGGTCTGCGGCATCGACCGCGGACTGGACCAGCTCATGGATGATGTTATATACGATGGAGTAGGCCGCATCCTCCGGTCTGATCCTGTCGTCTATGCGGGAGAACAAGTCGGCGGTTCTGACCACACCGTTTACCGTCTCGGTCTCGAACCCCTCCACCAGACGGCCTCTGGCGAGGAGCGGTTCCAGCCTCATGGCGGGTTCGCCGTCGTAGGTGCGCTCACTGCATACGCCCAGGGTGTACGCCAGGGCGTCCAGGACCCTGCCCATGGACGAACTCTTCACGCTCCTGTCCATAAGTTTCGTGAGAACCGCGGCATACCTGTCCCCGAAGTCGTGGTTCTCGGTGCCGTTGATCGCATCTATGGCGAACTTCAGTCTCCTGAGGTCGTAAAGCGCCCTCTCCGAGCCGAGCAGAGGGATGTACTCGAGATGCGCCACGCGTTCGTACCCCTCGTAGTCGGAGGCGAGGACCTCCCCGCCCCACGCCATGCCGTCATCGCCGTGCCCCGTCCCGTCCAGAGTCAGAGCGACGCAGCCGTCGATGTGGTTGTCTGCCATGAGGGATGCGGCATGCGCCCAGTGGTGCTGGACCTCCATCGTCTCCGCACCAAACTCCTCGGCCAGCGTCCTGGCGAACCTCCTGTTGGAGTAGCCGGGATGCAGGTCCATGGCTACGATCCCGGGTTCGCATCCGACGAAGCGCATCTGGGTGCGGATCGCCTCCTCCAGGTACTCCGGGACTCCGATCTTCTCGCCATCACCGATGTACTGCGTGGGCCATATCGTCCCCTTGGATGCGACCGATCCCGTCAGGTTCTCCTGTGCCCCTACGGCCACGGCGTCCCCCTGCAACCCGATCTCCAGTCCGAAGGGGATGCTCCCCCTGGACCTGCGCAGGAACTGCGTCCTGTCGCCGTGCATCCTCAGCACCGTGTCGTCCGCGCGGTTCAGGATCGGCTGGTTGTGCAGAAGGTATACGTCGGCGTTGAGTTCCTTCGCCCTTTCGTCATCCGTGACCATGGGCTCCCCAGGGATGTTGGCGGACGTCATGATGAGTGCGTCGTGCCTCAGATGAGAGAAGAGGATGTGATGCATCCCCGTGTATGGGAGGAACACGCCTATGTTGTCCAAGCCGGGCGATACCAGCTCCGTTATCTCCGATTCCCGCTTGGCCACAAGGACGATGGGCCTGTGCGGGGAAAGAAGCTCCCGCTCCTCCTCAGGCGTTGGGTTCGCGTACCTGCGGACCGTCTCGATGTCCTTGGCCATTACGGCGAACGGTTTGCGACGCCTGCCGTACCACTCCCTCATCTCGGGGATGACGTCGAGGTTGCAGCAGATGTGCATGCCGCCCCAGCCCTTCACCACCGCTCTGCACCCGTCGTCCAGCATCCCGGCGAGGGTCTCGATCGGATCGCCGTCGATGATGGTGCCGTCCTGACGCTCCAGTCTGTACTTCGGCCCGCAGACGGGGCAGCACACAGTCTGATGGTGGAACCTCCTGTCCGAGGGGTCGCCGAACTCCCCAGAGCACTCGGGGCATGTGGGGAAGGCGTCCATGGATGTGAGCGGACGGTCATAGGGCATGCTCCGGAGGAGGGTGAACCTGGGGCCGCAGTCCGTGCACGTCGTGAAAGGATAGAGGTGCCTGCGTCCCGGCGAGAACATCTCTTTGACGCATCTGTCGCAGACGGCGCTGTCTGCGGGGATGGATGCGCCCCTGCCCCGTCCTGACGAGGGGGCGATGGAGAACCCCGCATCTCCGACGTACTCGCTGTCGTCGATGTCGACGTTCCTGATGTCGGCGAGAGGTGGGACGTCAGACATGAGCTCCTCCAGGAGCTCGTTCCCGCGGTCGGTGTCGATGATGACAGAGGACCCGTCGTTCCAGACGGTTCCGGAGGCACCTGCGCGGGTGGCGGCGCGGTACACGGCGGGCCTGAAGCCCACCCCCTGAACCGTGCCGTCTATCTTGATTCTCATGGGACGGGTGTATGCCGTGGTCTAACATAACCTGATGGGTCGTCGTTTCGAACGGAATCCGAACAAAGGGAGGGAACGTCGTTCGCGCCCAGGCCGGCCGACGTCTCATCTCTTGTTGGGATTCCCGCTGCCGCAGGCACAGGCGGGCATGATGTCGTTGCCCATTGCCGGCGGGCCCTGTTTGTTGACGCTGAGAGTGCCATCGGGAGCGTCGAGGAAGTCGGCGAGGTCCTGGTCGGACGGGTACTCCCCGACGCTGATGGATACGCCCTGGTAGATGCTTATCGGGAGTGCCGAGAGTCCCCTCTGGGAGACGATGTCCATAGCCTCCGCCTCGGTGATGTCGTCGGCGGATGCGCACATGACCCTTCCGATCTCGATCCCGGCGGCTTTCAGCGCCTCCCACGATTTGTCGAACCTCTCGGTGTCTGCGGGATTCCTCTCTCTGGCTTCTGCGGACTCGTAGACTGTCATTTCGTACTCCATAAACGGCGTTAATTCTTCCTATGATTAAAACGATGCGCATGATTGGAAGAAATTCAAGCTCCGTGAAGCCAACCGTCTGCAATGGACGGCGCCGATCGGCGGCCCTCAGGGCTCGGAAAGCGGAATCGTTGCCATCCTCGTATCCCGGTCCGGTGGGATCCCGGAGAACGAAAGGGGAGGGGGAAGGGGTTTTTCAGACACGCAGACAACTCAGCAGAAGCAGTTCTTGTAGTTGTCGATGGTGCCCTTGATGATGTCCTGGACCTTGTCGGAACCGATGATCTCGTCGACCGCGGTGGTCTTGTTCTCCAGGGCCTTGTAGACGGTGAAGAAGTGGGCCATCTCGTCGAACAGGTGCTTGGGCAGCTCGGAGATGTCCTTGTAGCTGTTGTAGGTGGGGTCGTCGAAGGGGATGGCGATGATCTTCTCGTCGTTGGCGCCGTTGTCGATCATCTTGATGGCACCGATGGGGTAGCACCTGACG
>CALUNK010000037.1 GCA_944321985.1 Candidatus Methanomethylophilaceae archaeon | reverse complement strand
ATCCTCTCGGCAATCTCGGTGGTCGCCGGATCATTAAAAAAAAAAATGATGCCGTCTGCCTTGGCGTCGAAGAGGACCGATCTCCTCACGCTGTCTGACCAGTAGTCGTAGTGCGCGATGCGCCTCAGGCTCGCCTCGAGTCCAGCCAGAAAGACGGGCCTGCCTTTGACGTGTTTCTTGATCAGGTTAGTGTATACGATGGTCGCCCGATCCGGTCTCCTGTCGTTGACACCGCCAGGGGTGAAGTCGTCATCCTTGCGGAACTTCTTCATCGGTGTGTAGTTGGCGACCATGGAGTCGACGCACCCGGCGGAGACGGACCAGAAAAGCTCCGGCTGACCAAGCCTGGAGATGTCATCCCCCGACGAGACGTCGGGCTGGGCGATGATTCCGACCCTGAAGCCACGGTCCAAGAGCCAATGGCCGATGGCCGCGGTCCCGTTGTAGGCGTTGTCCGTGTACGTGTCGCCGGACACCAGGATGATGTCCAGGCCCTTCCATCCCCGGGCGCGAACCTCTTCCGGCGTAGTCGGTATGAACATGTCAGCCCGGTATCAGACCTTCATCTCCATGATGAAGTCGTTCATCACGAATCCGTCGCCTATGGGGTTGTCCTGGGAGTCTATGATCTCGAAGCCCTCATGCTTGTAGACTTCGACGGAGTTCTCGTTCCCCCTGTTAACCGTCAGGTACACTGCGCGGAGGCCAAGTGCCCTGGCGACCTCCCTGAGGTGGTCGAAGACCGCGGACGTTCTGCCCTGGTGCCTGTACTCCTTCAGGATGTAGATCTTCGAGAGGAACAGCCTGTCGCCCTTCGGAGCGTATCCCGCGTAGCCGACGACTTTGGAGCCTTCCCTGATCATCAGGTAGGTGTAGTTTTCCTCGTCGATCTGCTTTCTCATGGCATCATAGCTCTGGAACCTGTCTAGCATGTACTCCACCTGTTCGTCTGGAACGATCCCCTTGAAGGCCTCCCTCCAGACCTCGGAGGCGACCTGGGCAATGGTGCGTACGTCCGCGTCGGTGGTCGCAGGCAGAAGCGAAGACCCCCTCCTGCCGGCGTCGACCTCGGCGATGTAGCTCCCCAGGCCGGCTTCGAAGTTGACGCCGTATCTGATGTCCACCTTGGCATCATACGTCCTGACGATGCTCCCCACGGTAAAGTTCACCGCGGCGGTGACAGCGTCCTTCAGGGTTAGGCCGGACTCGAACGCGCCTACGAAAGCGGAGCTGAAGACATCCCCTGTGCCGTGGTAGTATCCGGGAATCTCGTTGCGCATGACCTCGCCGGTGTCACCGGTCGTATAGTCCATGTAGACGGCACCCACCTTCCCCGTCTCGTAGCTGATGCCGGTGAGCACTATCTGCTTGACGCCGAAGACCCTTGCCTGCTCCAGGACGGACGCGATGTATTCCCTGGTGTAGGGGCCGTCCCTGTACTCGATGCCGAGCATGAAGCTTAGCTCGGTCAGGTTGGGCATGATGACGTCCGCCATCTCGCAGAGCTGGCGCATTCCGGCCGGGAAGTCCGGGCCGAACACCGAGTACAGCTTCCCCTTGTCCGCCATGACGGGATCGACATAGATCCTGGTCCCCTCGTGGGAAAGGTTCCTGAACAGCCTCTTGACGATGTCGATCTGTTCGAAGGATCCCAGGAATCCGGTGTAGAACGCGTCGAACTTGATGCCGAGGGACTGCCAGTGCTGATCTATGGGGACCATGTCCTCGGTGAGGTCCCTGTAGGTGAACCCTGTGAATCCACCGGTGTGCGTGGACAGGACCGCTGTGGGAAGTCCGGAACACTCGATTCCAACGGACGATATAATCGGGAGCGCGACGGTCAGGGAGCACCTGCCGACGCAGGAAATGTCGTGGATTGCGAGAATCCTTTCCTGGTGCATGGGCTTCGCCATAACGCTCGCCATTGATATATCCACGCCTCGCAGAGCAGCGACGCCCGACGGCGGAAGCCGGCAGGTTTTTCGTTCGGTATTCCGCCAGGGCATGAAAACAGTTTTTTTACCGAACAGGGGTGCTGGATGCATGAACCCCCGTACACTGGCGACCATAACCCTCGCCTTGGTGGCGGCAATGGCGCTCGTGCCCATTTGCACCGATGCCGACGCTGCCACGGCAGAGGACATAGAGCTGACACTTCCTGGCGACGATACGGGCACCACCGTGCACGTCCAGGTCAACAGCGGTGGAAGCGAGACTTTCAGGATCTACGTATACAACGGATCCCCAGACTACCTCATGATGTCGTCATCGGCTTATTCGGATTCCGATAGCGTGGCCATATCCACCGTTGCCAGCTCCGACCTGCTGATGCCCTCTTCCTCCAGCGACAAGGGCCACATAGCCACCGTGGATGTGACCGTCGCCATAGACAGGTACGATACGAACCTCAAGGAGGAGGGCATCGTGATGCTGACCTTCGTCGATCTGGCCGACAGCACGGTCAGGTTCGAGGTCCCAGTGACTCTGGACATCACGGTCAACTCCACCTTCTATTCGGCAGATGGAAACAACAAGTTCCTGGGTGTCTTCCCCAACACCCTCGACGGTTTCCTCGGATCCGAATGGTTCACGGCTCTGATGACACTCATCGCCTGGATCGTCATATCTTACATCCTTTGCCTGGTCGTCATCCCGCTGTTCGCCGGGATCTTCACCTACAGGGTAGAGGAGGAGGAAAGGCGCAAGGTCAGAAGGAACCTCACAAGCCTCATCGTCCTGCTGATAGCCATCCTGGCTGTCAACCAATGTCTCACCATCCTCGGAGCCGGGCCGGAGATCAGGGACAGCACCAACATGCTTTCCAACATCCTGTACATCGTCCTGGGAGCGATGATCGCCTGGTTCGTGTACGTGTTCGTTATCACCAACGTGATAAGGGGCGTCGAGAAGGGAACAGATTCCGGAATAGACTCGTCCCTGATCCCGTTGTTCAAGATGATCGGCAAGATCGCAATCACGGTGGTGGCGGTGGGTTCGATCCTCGCCATATTCGGAGTGGATCTGAGTGGAATCCTAGTGAGTGCTGGAGTTATCACTCTGGGCATTACTCTGGGCGCTCAGAACATCCTCAATCAGTTTTTCAGTGGAATAGTCCTCCTCTCCACCCGCCCGTTCAAGAAGGGTGATTTTGTCCAGATCAACGGAACGGTTTACATCGTGAGGAAGGTCAAGCTCATGTTCACCGAGTTCGATAACTGGGACAAGGACCAGGTGGTGACGATTCCGAACGATGTTGTATCGGGAGGCATCATAGTGAATATGACTGCCGAGGACAGCGAGGCAAGGATTTACATATACGTCTCGGTGGCCTGCGATAGCGACCTGAAGAAGGCTCAGGAGCTGATGGTCCAGGCGGCTTTGGAGCATGCCCATGTTATCAAGGACGGTTCCCGTTCTGCTCCATCCACCAGGCTTACAAACTTCCTTGAACGCGCCGTCGAGCTGAGACTTGCGGCTTACGTGGACGACTTCGACAGTAGCGGCACATACGCTGGGCAGCTGAGGGAGAGAATCTATCAGCTTTTCATCGAGAATGATGTTGAGATTCCATTTAACAAGCTGGATGTCGTTCTCCAGATTCCTTGTGACGGGAAGAAGAAGGACAACGATCCGACTCCGGACGGACAGTGAACAACCAGGGTCGGGTCAAACCCGACCCTTCAACCCTTTCAATATTGCGATTCGATTGTCGAGTTAGTTTCGGATGGGCATGGGGGATGTCCGGATGCTATCTGGTTTATGACATTTTTTACGGCTGCCATGTAATACCACTCGGTTCCGAAATCCTTACGGTCTAACGACTGAATAGTAATTAAGTACCGAACCAAAGATAAAGTCTTTAATTATTAGAACGATACACAGGCGTGTCCAGAAAGGCGTACACCAAGGAAGAGCGCGAGTCCTTGCGCGAGAGGATGATCGAGCATTCCGCCAAGGTGTTCTCGGAGAAGGGTTTGAGAGAGACAAGCCTTGAGGACATCTATCTGTTCGAAGGGATATCGAAGACTTTCTTCTACTCGTTCTTCCCTTCGAAGACAGCACTCATCATAGAGGTCTTCAGAACCCAATCGGTCGACATCCTGGATACGGTCCGCAGGAACGTATGGGAGTACGGTTCGATCAACGGTCTGAGGGAGACAATGGCGGCGCTCCTCGCAGGGAGATGGTACGTCGCCACATTCGATGACCAGGTGTATCTGCGCGGGATACTGAGCGAGGATGACTACATGGGTTTCAAGAACGACCGCATAGTCCTCTTCGCAGAAATCCTCAACATACTGGGGGTCCCGGTTAGCAGACTTGATCCGCGCGTCTTCTACAACATGATAATGACAATTGTTTGGACATCCCGTTCCGGCCAGGCCTCGATACCGTTCCTCTACGGGGAGGTCATCAGGGAGAGCACGGAGATCCAGATAGAACACCTTGTGGACCATGTTTCCAGCCTCAGGGTAGACTCATCGCAGGGATTCCGAAGAGATGGATGAAGGTGAGAGATTTGGATGCCGAGAGAATAAGACAGGTGGAGATGGACTTCTTCCAGGGCAGGGAGGAACAGGCCGTGAAGGCGGCTGTGGAGATCGTCGCGACCCTGGACATGGATGATGACGACGAGGCGAGAGCCGCTGCGAATCTGATGGCAAGGGCATTGGGTGCCGAGACAGCGGAAAGCTTCATCACCGGATTGGAGGAGACGGGTTTCGACTTTTCCGTACGGCTCCCCGACGGTGAGACTCTCGTCACCATGTACGTCTCGCGTGGCGGCAGCAATCCGGCCGTGTTGAGGCTGCTATCGGATGCCGGTGCGGATCTGCTTTCATGCAACAGGGCAGGGTCCAACGCACTTCATATACTCGCCTCTTTCGAGAAGTCCAATTGGGCTAAAGAGAGGGAGATCGACATGGCGGCAATAGCTGGGATTCCGGCGGAGGTATCCGGATGGATGGTCTGCAACGCCTACGGCGCCACACCTCTCCATTTTGCGGTCATGAACCGGCACCGGGAACTGGTTGCGGCCCTGCTTGAACTGGGTGCGGATGCGGATGCCAAAGGCTCCGAGGTCCGCCAGGGGTACGGGCACGCGATCTCGTTCGACGGACTCACTCCGCTTGATGTCGCGGGCATCGTTGGCAACGATGAGGCGGCTTTTCTCCTTCTTGACCACGGAGCGAATCCGATGGCCGCCGATAACTCTGGCCGTGTGGCGGCGCACTTCACCGTGTCTCCTCCGCCGATCAGCATATGCAGGGAATGGGATTCCGTCCAGGGCATGGATGCGATTGTGAACAGGAAGAAGGCCATTCTGGCAAGAATTGGAGGGCTGGACGTGGCTGATGACTTGGGGACCACGCCGCTGACCCTTTCGCTGACATCGTACAGGTACCAGAACGGCGGACTGTCCGAGACTCTTCTGGAGTTCGGTGCAGATCCGAATATCTCTATGAACGACGGTACCACTCCCCTCATAGCTGCCGTATCCAACGGTCATGGTTCCGCTGTCAAGGCGTTAATTGCCGCCGGGGCGAATCTGGACGTTTGCGATTCGCACGGGAGGACGGCGCTTCACCATGCGATATCTTGGAGAGATGAGAAATCTTCCAGATTGCTGGTCAAGAAGGGAGCAAAGTTCGACATTCCTGATGAAAAGGGCGTCACGGCAGGCGATATGGCAGCATCCGCGGGGATGGAATCCGTAATGGAACTCATGGTTTGAGGTGGATAGTATGGGGTTTCTAGGAAATGATAATTCGGCCAAACTGCCGATCGACCCTCAGGCTGCATTCCAGATGCTGGTTGCTGGCGATCTGGTTGGGGCATGGTGCTTTCTGCAGTCCGCGGATGAGGCATCGACACCTGACGTTCTGCACAACAAGGCGCTCTGTCTGAGGGCCGCTGGACGCAAGGACGAGGCTTTGCAGTTCTCCCGTCTGGCCTTCCGTCGCCTGACCGAGGGGGTCCCTCAGAAACCGTTCGATCCCGTTGGAACAAAGCTAATTAGGTTGAATAGTGGGCCTGGGCCGATGAGCCCGGCCATTCCAGGATGCAATCCTACATACGCCGGACTGCAGGCCAGATGGCTGTACTGCCTGTGTCTGTTGGACTGCGGTGAGGAGCAGGAGTACGTCCGCACATCTGCCCCGCTGGAGCAGCTGGGTCTGAAACTTATTTGAAGTCAAGGAGTGAGAAAATGTCTCAGATGGACAATATGTTTATCAATGCGTGCAAGAACGGGCAGAAGGGTGTTGCCCTGACCCTCCTCGAGAAGGGGGAAGTGGATGTGAACAAGAGGGATGCCATGGGCTTCACCGCGCTGCACTACGCAAGTCAGAAGGGTGCCCGTGATCTCGTCTCCTTGTTGCTGGAGAAGGGGGCAGACCCGTGTGCATGCTCAAATGAAAGCATCACTCCCCTTCACATGTCGTCGAGGAATGGGAACAAGGATGTCATACGCATGCTCATCGACGCTGGAGCCGATGTAAACGCCACCGACCGTAGTGGCAGAACACCTCTGATACTCATGGCCTCGGAGGGCAAGGTGGACGCCGCCAAGATGCTCCTCGAACTCGGTGCCGATCCAGCCATCGCGGACAATGATGGACACACAGTCATGGACATTGCCACATCTGGCGGCCTCAAGGGCTTGGTCACGCTCCTTACACAGATGCAGGATTCATCCGCAACAAGGGACTCGTCTGGCAACACACCGTTACATCAGGCGTGTTGGAGCTCACAGGGCGAGGTAGTCCGTGTTCTCCTCGAGAACGGGGCAGATGTAAACGCATTGAACGATGACGGGGAAAGCGCCTTGTTCCTCGCCGTTCACAGGGACGCGCTCAACATTGTGGAGATGCTCCTGTCCGCTGGAGCCGACCCCTCCGTCAGCCTCAATACGGGAGACCGCCCGCTACATCTCGCGGCTGCCGACGGGAACCACTACATCGGAAAGGCTCTGATCAAGGCAGGTGCGGATGTCAATGCCAAGAACGGTATGGGTTCCACGCCCCTCACAATAGCGGCACACAACGGTCGCAACGACTTCGTGTCTCTGCTACTCGAAAACAATGCCGATCCGGATGCTGCAGACAACGACGGTCGCACAGCGTTGCACTATGCCACCGAGGCCGGGTACACCGAGATCGTCGAGATGCTTCTGATGTCGGGAGCCAAGGGGTGAGAACGGGCCGATCGGGGCCCTCCCCCTATTTCCCGCCAATAACCCGCTTCGGATGACCCAGACAGGATCCCGCCCGAATCCGCGGAATCCTGTCCCCATTCCATGTCAGGTTATCCAGTCGTCCATACCGTCGTCACTTTTCGTCAACCGACGTCTCGGGTAACAGCAGGGATCGGCCGCTTCCAGTGCCAGCGTAGATATAGAGCATCGACATTGAATCCTCCATGGACAGCTCCGACATCCATCTCGAGAACGCACTGGAGGAGTATAACGACAGGGTAAACGAACTCGAGGCCGTCGGCATCGAGAACGAGGAGCTCCTCGAGGCCTACGTCAACCGTGGTTGCGTGCTCTACATGATGGAGTACAGGACCTCCGCGATGGACGACCTCGACACAGCCTCTGACATCCTGGAGGGTCTGCGGGCACAGGGGTGCGAGCCGGATGTTGGGACCTACGTCCGCATACACGCTACGAAGGCGGCGATTCTGTTCGACCAGGAGGGGGACTGCACATATGAGTACGAGCTCGTTTCCAAAGTTCTCGGCGAACTCGATCAGCACTCCCGCCATTTCGACCAGCGCAGCTTAGTAAGCCTCTGCATCGACGCCACCAAGAACCTCATCGACTCGGAGAGCTCCGATGTCAGTCTCCCATTCATCGAAAGGGGGATGAGGGCCCTGAGGGGCCACCATGATGCCTGGTCCCAGAACCGCGCCGTGGAGCTGCTGGACCTCCACGCCGAAGCGATGGCCGACCTGGCCGAAACCCAGGAGTCGGTCGAGCTGTACTCGCAGTCCATAGACCTCGCAATCGACCTTATGGACCGCGAGCAGCTGGAGGATCCCGAGGAGCTGGTCATGGCCTTCGTGATGAGGGCGGAGGGGGAGGCCGACCTCGGTCTGATGGATCCGTACATCAACGACATCGAGTCTGCCATAACCATCCTGGAGCACATGGTGGAGTTCAACCGTATGCCAGACCCTGACATCCTGATGAGTCTGCACCATGATGTCGCCGGCGCACTGATGAAGGTCGGCAGGGTTGCAGACGCCGAGAAGCATCTCATGAAGGCCATGAGGATAGGGGTCCAGGGGGCGGGGGACCGCACGGGCGCCCGCAATCCGGGGGATTGAGGCCACCGTCCATTTCCGGGTAGCGGAGCAAGGTGCTCAGGACGTCCGAGGGATATGCCAGGCATTCCGGTCCGATACTGCGATCCCTGTCGTGGGCCACTTCAGGTAAGGGTTATCATCCATGTCGGATATACCCGTCCAGAAAGTGAGGACAGGAGACATACATGGGATACGACCTCTACGCGGGACCTCTGGCCATGTGCTACGCCGGAGACTGGAACGATTATGACCAGCAGGAGCCTTTCGACAGGGATCAGCTCCTCTCAGCCGTGTGCAGATGGCGCGATTCCATCAACCTCGGTCTCCCGGACGGGGGAGTCAAATGGGAGGAGGGCTACGGGAGGCAGTACTACTTCGGCTCCGTGGGTCTGGACGCCCTAGGGGCGCTGTTTCTGAGGGTCGCCTGCCACATCACAGAAGAGCAGCTGCCGGTGACGATAAGGAGCGGCTGGAAGTTCTTCGAGGACCCGATCATCGAGAGGGCAATGACCAGCGGGGTCAGGATGCCTTCCGCACTCATCGCACAGATGTGGATACCATTCGGACGCATAGGCATGTTTCAGTGCCCTGGCCCCACCGGCGAGAAGATCAATGTGAGCACCACGGCCACCCTCAGGAAGGACCTCGAGGCCATCAACCACTCGTTCTGGAATGCCGACGGACCGACTGTGGAGGGTTGGTCCTACGCGGTTCCGAGCGGTGAGGGGGAGCTAGACACGGACAGTCTATCGAGATACGCGTTCTCGATATTCTGGAAAGCCCTCTCTTTCGCGGAGCGCAACACCGTACCAGTCGTTGTCGGCCATTGACGACTTACTCGCCATACGCATCTTACGGTACTGTTTTTACCATGAAGAAGGGTGTTGCGTTAGATGTCTGACGAAGATTGTTGTCACATGCTCGGTCCGATCCTAGGGCCGGAGGAGTTGGACGTTCTGGAATCTTTCATAGAGGACAGCACCGTCAACTGCTCGGGGATGCTCGAGTATCTTGGGCATCTCGTCTCAAAGGGCATCTCCGAAGGTCGTTTCTCCGAGAGCCAAGCCCATCATGACCTTGAACTGGCACTCTGGGTCGCCTACGCGTGCAACAACATGGATGACTACGAGCACTACTATACTGCGGCCGAATGGCTCTCCCGCGTCGAGGACCTTGCTTCTGGATGCGGCGTGTGGTATTACAGGTACGCGAACGCCCTGATGTACTGCGGCAAGCCGTCTCGTGCACTCGAGTACTGCGAGAGGGGTGTTCGGGAGGATCCAGAGTACCCCTGGAACTGGCTTACCCTAGGTCGCCTCAGATCGCATTTCGGAGACCGGTACGGTGCCGAGGAGGCGGTCGCCAGGGGGCTGGAGCTCGTGCCCGGGGACCACGAGTTCACCGTATTAGGGGACGACATCGTCAGGGGAGCCAGCTTGGAGGAGATGGAATTCCATTACATCGACCCGGTGGCCGACGCTGGTCTCGCCGACGGGGGAGGCGACACCGCTGAACTGGTCATGAAGCGCCTTGCGGTGGAGGGCATAGTCTGCGACAGGCCGGCCCTGGAGAGATTGAAGGCCCGGTTGGGGATCGCCGGTTGGTCCGCCGACCATCCGTACTGCACATACCTGGGGGATTACAACAGGGGGGCGGTAATGGTCACGCTCATGATGAACGAGGCACAGTTATCCAAGAGGGACCCGGATAGGATCGGACAAATCTTCGACTCGTTGGAGGACTTGGACGCCGAGGCAAGAGCGATGCTTTCGGACGACACGGAGCACTGTTCGTTCCAGCTCTACGGAGTCAGCGTCGGCCCTTTCCTCGATGTCAAGCTCACTTACGCCGTTCCGGGTTCGGAGGACGTCCGTACAGTGGACTTCGACAGCGACCTGAACATCGTGAGGCCGATAAACGGGGGTCCGTACGCCGCCATAGTACTCCTGTCCTCCGAGTCCTGGGATCCCCAGTCCATCCTCAGCAACCTGCGGTCGGAGTGGGGGATCGCGATCTCCGAACCGGAGCTGGGCGATGACACGCTCATAGGTCTGATCGACGAGGACATAGTCGCTATCAGTCTCATGCACACGAGGATCCCTGGCGAGGAGGCAGAGGAGAACGCCTCCAACAACTACTATTGGCCTGGTGCGGTCGAGGCGGCAAAGTCGCATCGTGCCCATCTCGTTGTGGCCATGATCAATCACGGCGGTGACCCGCTGGAGTGCGGACTGACCTTCACCAAGATAGTCGAATCATGCGCCAGATTGCCTAACGTCGTCGGCATCTATAACTGCGGAACGGTGTTCGAGCCGTCCAAATACATCGAATCCGCATCGGTGATGAAGGCGGGGGACATACCTCTCGAGGACATGGTGTGGTTCGGCATGTACCGTACACCCGAGGGGATCAATGCGTACACGGTCGGCATGCGCACGTTCGGAAGGGATGAGATGGAGGTGCTGGATGCCAGAGACTCCCCGACCCGTGTCGCGGCGTTCCTCTATGATGTCGCCTATCACATCCTCTTCAACGGCACCGCCCTCCGGGACGGTGACACCATCGGATTCGAAGAGGGCCAGTCGCTGTCTGTGACCAAGAGCCGGGGCGTTTCTGTGGACGGATTGTCTTTGAAGATTCAATATCCAGATACGAATCCGTAAAACAGATGATAATTTTATATAATTCCTTGATGAAGTTCGTCTAACGTCAATTTACCTATTCGACGAATGACGACGGATTTAATTACACCAACCGTATTGTCTCAGTCGTATGACATCAATCAATGCAGCCGCAGCGATAGCCGTGGTCGCCGTGATTGTCGTTGCTGCAGGCGCATTCGTGCTCCTGAACAACAATGACGGGAACGGCGGCAACACCTCGGATGTCCCAGCGTCGACCATCGGTACGACTGTAGAGATAAACGACAGCTATGTCCTTTCATCGGTCTATTCGTCGTCCAGTGCGAGACAGACGGGCTCCGCGGAGAACATAACGTACACAGTCATCGAGAAGAACGGTGACAACCTGACCGTGTCCAAGGTAGTCGAAGATCAGAGCTCGAATTCGAGCTTAGAAACCACGGAGTACATGACCACGTCCGAGTTCCTGGACGATGTCAGTGTGGTAGATGGCAACCTCATTGGTCAGTACGAGAGGAACGAAACCATCACTACGAAGATGGGCACCATAGACTGCATGATATACAGGGACCAGCAGGTCGTCGGCAACACTACAACCGTCACGACATACGATTGGATCGGAGTTGGGACCAACATCATCTACAAGACACAGATCTCGATAACTTCCCAGGCCACAACTGAGACGTACACGACCACCCTCTACAACACCAACATGATCGACCAGGGGCAGTCCGGAGGGGTGGAGATCCCCGAAACGCCTCAGACCTCAGTCGAGATAAGGACGGAGCTGGAGGTAGGCGACTACATCGAGTTCTCGAAGAGGGAAGGGAATGACCGTGATTACGAGAGGATTACCATCGTCGACATACGCATCGACACAGTCTACTACAGAGAGTACGGCGATGATGACATAGAGAGGACAACTGTGGACGATTTCCTCGGATTGGTCATATACTCCCAGGGCGGAACCCCCGTGGGTACTGAGACGATATCCACGGTTTTCGGCGACAAGAGCTGCAACGTCTACGTCGTCGACTTCTGGTTCAGTCAGATCTTCGACGCCGATTGGGAGGACCAGGTTCGCGTATGGGCCGAGGTCGGAACCAACACAATCTACAAGTTCGAGATCGCGGAGGATGTCTACGATGACGACTGGCACGACTGGCACGACGACATCGAATCCTACTACCTCACCGGAACGTCCCTGATGGGTGCCGCAACCGGTGGCGACGACGGCTCCTCCTCACAGCCCAGCGATCCGACCACCAGCAGCAACAGGTACGGAATCACCCTGACGGTCGGGGACTCCTTCACGATAACGGAAAATGGATGGGGGACCGAGACCTACGAGATCATCTCAATCGACGGGAACCGTCTGACAATCAAGGAGACCAGCGACAGGGGCCGTGTCGAAATCGACCAGGAGTCCGCCAACGAGTTCATCAGTGAATTCATGATGACCGCCGACGAGTTAAACCGCGAGTGGGAGTCCCTCAACCAGTCCGAGTCCATAGGAGGGCACAACTGCCAGGTCTACCAGGAGAGGTACGACGACGACCGCGACCGCATATGGGTGCAGCAGGTAGGGAGCAACTACATCGTGTGGCAAGAGGCCGAACTCGGATGGAACGGACAGATCCACGATGCCGAGACCCTGACCTCTCTCAACATCCAGACACTGTCCTACTAAACGCTTTCGTCCCCTTCGGGGGGACTTCTTTTTATTCCGATTCGCATCAAGATGTGGAGTATGCATCATTGCTGGATGACAACCATTTACTAATATAGTCTATAAAGATTCCAGCTTGATTAATCAAGATAGTATGAAGCAGACCATCACCAGGGCAGAGCTGGCCACAAAATTCGAGCTCGGCATCGAGCGCAAGAAGGCCGAGAAACAGGTGTTCCTATTGAAGGCGTTCGAGAACCCGGAGAAGGGGCCGATATACCAGGACATAGTCGATTTCCTTGATTATGAGATCAGGTACTACCGTGTCGGTAGGGCATACTATGCGGACGACCTCGAATCACTAGGTTCTGAAGACGATGACGACCTCCTGTATCTGACCGTAGTCAGCGAACCGTCTCCGAGGGTGTACGCCCAATACCTGAGGGAGATCGACCCATCCGACAGAGCCGACGAGAAGATCACCCATTCCTGTCTCGGGGAGCTGAAATTCGCCATCGGCAGAGTGCTCGGGAGCGACATGGCATGATATTCGACCGCGAGGATGTTTCCATTCTCCAAAGGGTCATGGTACGTAAGAGCGTCGAAGTTGCGGCCATTTCCGGGAACCGCAACATGACCGATGTGCAGCAGCTACTGATCTCGGAGGAACTCACGAGGGACATCTCCAGATGCGAACTCATGATCTCGGTGGGAACAAACGATTTCGCCGACATCGACAATCAGCTGAAGGTCTTCGATGAGAGCCTGTCTGCCATGCCACCGAGTCTGTACTCGGCGTATATGTCCACCATGACGGAGGAGGACCGCAACGACGAAGGCGGGTACTTATGGATGCTGGCGACGATGATCTCCAATGTCGGGCTTCTGCAGAGGGGGCTGGGGCTTGTAGACAACCTCGCGGCCGCAGAAGAGGTGGTCCCCCATCAGGACATCAGGGCAATCAAGGAACTCCGCTCTTCCCTCGCGGATGTTTGCCGTCGGTCGGATGCCCTTGAAGGGGAGCTTCTCGGATCCGGCAGATTCGCCGACGTCCTTTCGAAGGAATGCTCCCTGATACTCAGGATCAACTCCGGAAAGGAGGTAGGTAGCGAAGAGATATCCGAGGTATTCGACGAGATCTCCCGTCAGATTCGGAGGAGTTCGAGAGGGTGTTCGGACCAGATCTCGGACCCGATACGATGTTGCTCATCGCGGAGCTGACGGAACCTCGCGGAAGATATATGTCACTGCTGTGCGCGAGATGCATCCTAAACTCCCTTATGACATGACTGGCCATTGTCTAGTGTGTTTCCTAATTCGAAGGTCATAGGCTCGCCTTTGTTCCTTTGAAAATGTTGAAGACGCGCACGATGAAACC
>CALUNK010000036.1 GCA_944321985.1 Candidatus Methanomethylophilaceae archaeon | reverse complement strand
CAGCTTCCGCATGCGGTTGTGGAGCATGGTCCGGCAGTTGGGCGTCATGCTGAGCATCAGGGCGTTGAGGACCTGCGTGGAGGTCATGGGGCCGTCCCTGCGGAGGACGGCGAGGATGTCGTCCTGCCTCATGCCATCGCCTCCCAGCGGTAGACGCGGGAGAGGGCTCCCGCCCTGTTCGGCACCATGGCGGTCCCGCATCTGCGCAGGAGCTCCCCGTTGAGGGCGAGCACGGCGTCGCGGATCTCCCTCCTGCCGTGCTGGGGCAGGAGGTCGTAGAGCTCCGCCACGGTGACGCCCCTGTGGGCCCTGACGGCTTCCAGGACGTCCTGCCTCACGGGGTTGCCCCTGGTGACGCTGAACGCGGAGACCATCATGCCACCACCCACGTGGTCGCGGTCTTCCTGCCGGGGCTCGATGACGGGACGTACCCTCCGCGCTTCACCAGACCCTTATCTTCCATGTCGGCGAGGTTGGCGGCGATGCGCGTCCTGGCGTCCACGGTGTCGCTGTTGAGGATCGTGGCGGTTTCCCTGACGGTCATGGCGCGGTCCTGCCTCCTCATGACCTCGATCAGGACGGTGCGGAGCTCGGACACGGTGCACCCGGTGACGCCTCCCTGGAGGCTCCCGATGCCCTTCGCGTCCTCCTGGGGCGGTTCGGGCTCCTGGACGGGCTCGGATGCCCCCTCGGACGGCGTCGTGTCCTGTGCGGGCTCGGAGAGCGTCTCCGTCGGCTTGGACGGGCGGAGTAGCCACGTGTAGTAGGGCACCTCCTCGTCATTGGCGAGCCATGCCTCCACGTCGTCCATCGAGATCAGGTCGAGCCTCACGGCGACCCTCTCCCCGTAGTCGAATCCGGGTAGAGCGAGGTAGAACCTCTCGTCGCAGACCGTGGGGGTCGGGAGCAGGCCGGACATCAGGCGCCCCGTATCGATGCTCTTGACCCTGACGGACAGGATGCATTGCCCCGGGAACATCCTGATCGGGACGGCGGGGTCGTCGTAGACGTTGCACACGGTGGCGACGGAGATCATGCTTCCACCTCCCTGACGTCGATCTCGGCGTCTACCGGGAAGTCGATAAACCCGCGGATGCGGAAATCGTGCCCGGACGTGTCGCCGATGGCGAGGCGGAGCATGCCGTCCTCCCTGTGCGAGGCCCCCATCTCGATACGACGGCCCTCCCCGGCGTAGACGACGCAGTCACCGACGGGGACGACGAGCTCCCAGATCCTGCCGATGGGGCGGATGTAGACGGCGGTGCCCTCGGAGCCCTCGCCGATGCGGACCTCCAGGACCTTCCTGTCCTTGGGCTTGAGGGCCGTGGTGAGCTCCACGACCCTGGCGTTGAAGTCGCCCGCGTTCACTGTACCGCCTCCCTTCCCTTCTCGCTGACCTGCCAGGTGTAGACCTGCCCCCTCTTGACAGGGGGCTCCAGGAGCCCGATGGCGGCCATGTGGTCCAGCATCTCCCTGACGTCCTTGGAGTCCATTCCGGGCCTGACGTGACGGGTCACGGTGGAGGTCTTGACGACGCCCTTGGTGTTCTGGAGGGCGTAGACGATGGTGGCCCTCTGCCACGGCATGAGGTCGCTCATTCGTCCACCTCCTCGGATTCCACGCTGCATGCCTTGTGAACCTTCATGCGGATGTCTTCGAGATCAGCACACAGATCATCCAAATCGACCGCCTCATTCGGCATATCACAGAGGAAAAGGGCCTGCTTCTGGTCACGGATCATAGAGATCGCATAGTACAGGATGCAATCGACCCTGTGCATGTATGCCTCTCTGTTGACGGTCATGCACCCACCTCCCTGGTGCGTCCGACGATCGCATAGGCGTCGCCGTCCATGAAGATCTCCTGCTCGGGGTGCTCGCGGATCAGGCGGTCGACCTCGGCCATCACCTGCGACAGCGTGAGGTCGCAGGTGCGGATGTCGATGTAGACGTGGTCGGGCTGCATCAGTCCCACCCCCTGCATCCGCAGTAGAAGCGGTCGAAGGGCATCTCCGGGAGATGCTCGAAGAAGGCGAGCTCCCATCTGCTGCCGATCTCCTTTCCGCACTCGCTGCATCTCGCCGACCTGCCCTCGAGGCCCTCCGTCCCGGAGACGGCCCTGACGGGTGTGGTGCATCCGCAGATCGCGCAGGCGGGGGCACCCCCGCAGGTGGCGTTGCTGGCGTGGCCGCATGCCATCATGTAGATCGCGGTCATTCGACCACCTTCCCGGGATGGGGGTCCTGAGGCTTGTTGAGCGAAAACTTCACGCTGACGATGCCGGACTCGATGCTCCTGAGGATCTCCTCCTGGGCCTCCTTGGACAGCACCCTGCCGTCGTCGTCCTCGGCCTTGAGCGCGTTCTTGATGTCGGTCTTGGTGAGCTCCGGCTTGTACCCGGAGATCTTGGCGGTAATCGCCCTCTCGTAGATCTCGGGGTATTTCTCGGAGAACGCCCTGACGCTGATGTCGCGGGTCTCGGCCCTGCGGATGGTGTATCCGTTGGGGAGCGCGCGGACGTCGTCCTCCTCATAGGCCTCCCTCAGGGCCTCGCGCAGCATCCCGTCGACGTCCTGCAGCTGGTCCTCGAGGCTCTGCTTGAGGGTGTAGAGCTCCCAGGCCCTCTCGGATGCGCTGGTCACAGGCTCACCCCCGAGTCGACGAGGTCGAGGTAGCAGTCGATGACCTTGGCCTCGTCCCACTCCCCGATGTGCTTGCCGTGCTTGGAAACATAGGCGCCGAGGATCTCGTTGTCCGGATCGGCTGCGCGGAGCTTCGCCAGCTGGATCCTGGCGTCCTTGACGTTGACGCTGTCCCTCCTGGCCTTGACGGCCTCGGAGATGGCGTCCTGGTCGAGGAACTCGGCATCCTCTCCCATCGCCTCCTTGACGGCCTCCTCCTGCTTCTCCTCCGGCTTCGTCTCGGATGGCGCGAAGAAGCCTCCTGCCGCCTTGGCCTTCGCCTCGCGCCTCTTCTTGGCCGCCTCCGCTCTCGCCTCCTCTTCCAGCCTGCGGACCTCGGGGAGGTTCTTCCTGACGATATCCATCAACATCTCGTGGAACTTCTCGCAGCGGAACACCGCCAACAGGTCGGCCTCGTTGTTGCTGGTCTTGTCGGGGTCGTCCTCCCTGTCTCCGATGTGATAGAGGCCCTTGTAGACGTTCTTGTAGATGATGGACTCGCACTTGTTCCATCCCTTGTCCCCCGAGTCCTGCGCGACTCCAGTGCGGTCGAAGATGACGCAGTCCCTCGGATCGTCGATATTGATGTAGGTCAGGCGGGCCTTGATCATGCAGAGCTGCTTGCCGTTGTGTTCTATGTGCCCGAACTGGATCTCGTCGTAGTGGACGACGATGCCCATGTCGGATTCGGCCTTGGAGACCTCCTCGCGGATCTGGTCGATGGTGACGCTCGAATAGGTGTCGTTGGAGTCGTCCTTGTACCACGGGGCCTCGGACAGGATCCTGTCCACGGCGTTGATGCGCTGCCAGATGTTCAGGCAGATGTCTCTCTCCCCTCCCTGCTCGACGGGTGCGCTGCTCACAGGACCGCCTCCGGGATGTCTCTCTCCCCTCCCATGGGGATGCAGGTGGTGGTCGGGAGCCTGATGTCGGATTCGATGGAGAACCTCGAGAAGATTATGGCTCCGCGGGAGTCGAAGATCTGGTTTTCATGCTGGAGTCCGACGACGTCGAGTGCGAGGATCTTGCGCCACTTGGTGCGGATGGTCCCGGCGTCCGAGATCGTTCCGGTCTCGAGCATGTCCTGGCGGAATCTGCGGTAGTCGTACTCGATGCCCTTGGAGCCTGCGCGTGCCGCGGTGGTCATCTCCGCACCGCGCTGTCTCCAGATCGCCCTCAGTATCGTCTTCGTTGTTATCTCGTTCATTTCCGATTTCCTCTGTTGGTTTCAGAGGCCAATCGGGCCGGATTCTCAGGTCTACATTTCTAAGGTTACATTAACCGCACGGTACCTCCTTTTTATCCCCTGGCGTCGAGACGTGTCCGAGAAACATGAAGACACGCAATGTCAGATTAGACAACAGAGGCGGCATCGAAGGACTCCCGTTGCAGCTGATGATCGTGATCCTCATAGCCACCATGGGGACCGCGATTATCGTCGGCTGGATGGGCAACATAGATACCCCTCAGTCCATCGGAGACGTCGAGATCGAGAACGTCATGTACTGCGAGTACATGGAAGCGGATGATTCGGAGAGTTCCCAGCACCCCGTAGCCGGGTACTATCTAGACGGTTTCTCCATAGAAATCAGGGACCAGGACGGCAACTATCTGGAAGGGGCCACAGTACTCGTGGAGAACGGCTACATCGAAGAGTACGATGGAGAAGGGAAGAGGTTCGTAAGACCTGTCGCGACCACGGAAGGCGACGGGACCGTAACTTTCAGTCCCCTCCTCGTCGACCCACCCACCGGAATCACCCACTTCGACATGCACCTTACGATTGTCAAGACGGGATACGGCGAGAAGAGTCTGGAGGTCATGGTGGTGCTGAATTGATCCCTGACCGTTGCGGGATTATCGACCTGCCGATCAAGCTCGCGGTCTGCTTCCTGATACTGGGGCTGATGGTGCCTGTTGTGATGGAGACGGTTGAGAATGCCGACGACGACATATCCCTCTACGAGCTACGCCGTGAGGCTGGTTACCTCAGGGACGCTGTCCAGAGGGCGTACTTCGCCGACGAGACCGTTACCCTGGAGATGGACATTCCGTCTGGACAATCCATCATCGTTTCCGGGGACCTTGGCTACAATCGCATGCTGAGCCTCTGCGTAGACGGAGAGCAGGTTGATACTGTGGGCCTGGGATCCGCATGTACCATGGGTGAGACTATGGAACTGGCAGGAAACCTGATTGTCAAGCTCACAGCCATGGTGGACTCGGACGGATCCTACGGGGTCAAGGTCATCATATGATGGAATTCACCATCTCCCGTGTCGTCATCATAGTCTGTGGGTTCGCCCTGTTGGCTATCGCCATGGGGGTGTTCTCCGATACCGATGACAGGATCGACTCGGAGCTTGACCAGGAGGTCGTAGAAAGGATAGCAGGGATACTGGATGGGTTTGAGAACTCCCTGATGGACACATGCTACCTCGACCCGCACGACCTCCTTCCCACCTCCGAGCATAGGGTCACAGTGAAGGATAACCTCGTGAGGCTCCTCTGTGACGACAGAGTTCATGTCGCCCACACGGATTTCTCCGGCGAACTGGAGTTTTCCTGGGGGACCGGCGATTTGATCCTGCAGAAGGACATCTCAGTCGCCGAAGGTCTCGGCTATGTGCCTTACGGTGTCGGTGAAGATGTCGATCTCTTCAGGACTGTTGTACAGATAGGTCGAGGCACGGGCACTTCCATCGATTCCCCTGGAGACATAGAACGGATGCGCGCAATGCATTCCGGAACGGATCATGATTCCCGCCATACTGTCCAACATCATCGCTATGTCGTGGGCCCCCAGACCGTCTATGTTGAAGGAGAAAACCCCTCCCCTGTAGGCGGCCTCTCTCGGTCCCACCGGATGGACGTTCCTTACATCCTCCAGGTTGGAAAGGATCCTCTTCATGAGCTTCAGGTCCCACATCTGGATGCTCTCCATGCCGATAGCGGACAGATAGTCGAGGGCGGCCTTGGTGCCCACAATCCCCGCGTAATCGTGGAGGCCGGCCTCGAACTTGTCTGGTATGGGGGCGAGATTCACGGAGTCGTAGGTGGCCAGACCGACTGTGCCACCACCCAGAGAAAGCGGCCTCATCTCCTCGAGGACCTCCCTCTTCCCATACATCACGCCCATGCCCGAAGGCCCGAGCATCTTGTGGATGGACATGCAGTAAACGTCTGCATCTATGTCCTTAAGGTCCACGGGCATGTGCGGAGCAGCCTGGGCACCGTCGATGATGACCTTGGCCCCGAAATCATGGGCTATCTCCGTGACCGCCTTGACCGGAACGGAGCATCCGGTTACGTTGCTCGCATGCTGAACGGACACGACCCTGACCCCATGGTCCATGCACTTGTAGAAGGACTCCATGTCGAACCTGCCCTCGTCATCCGACTTCGCGAACCTCCTCCGAATGCCTAGGTTCTCCTGCAGGAAAAGCCACGGAACATGGTTGGAGTTGTGTTCCGTGTCTGTGGTGACGACCACATCCCCCCTCTTCAATCCCATTCCGTACGCGGCGGTATTAAGGCCCTCGGTGCAGTTCTTCGTGAACACATAGCAATCAGGATCGTCTGTACCGAAGAAGGACGCCAACCTCTCACGGGTCTCATCCATCGCGATGGACACCTTCGTGGCCATGGAGTGCACGCTGCGCCCTCCGCACGCGGGATAGCTCTCGTAGTAGTCTGCAATAGCACTTATGACGCTGTCCGGTCTCAGAGACTGACACGCGCTGTCGAGATATATCCCCTGACCTGCGCGTATGGTGGGGAAGTCCTTACGGATTGCGTCGACGTCCATGATTCCGTCTATCTGTTCCATGTATTAATCCTATCGCGCGCCCATGCACATGATTTTAAGGCAAGTCTGCATCCCAACCCCCATGGTGTCGCTTAAGACCGATATAGGCAGCATTTCACTCGAGAGACCGGGCATCGTGGCCTCCGGTATCATGGACGAGACGGGACCCTCGATGGTCCGCATGATCGAGAGTGGCGCAGGCGCGGTCGTCACGAAGTCCGTGGGACTGGAGCCCAACGCAGGCCACGCCAACCCCTGCTTCACAGAGGTCGCCGGCGGATACGTTAACGCGATGGGTCTGCCCAACCCCGGGATCGAACTCTTCGGGGAGGAAATGGCAGTCGCTGTGCCAAAGGGGAAGATCATCGGCTCCATATACGGGGCGGGACCCGATGATTTCTCGACACTGGCCGGCAGAATGGAGGACTACGGGGCCTGTGCAGTGGAGCTGAACCTCTCCTGCCCCCACGCGAAGGGATATGGGATGGAGGTCGGAACAGACCCCGCGATGGTCAAAGCGATCGTATCGGCAGTCAAATCCACTGTGTCGATTCCCGTCTGGGCTAAGCTCACACCCAACACACACATCCTCGGCGACATCGGGATGGCTGTGCAGGATGCGGGCGGCGACGCCGTCGTGGCGATAAACACACTCAAGGCGATGGTCATCTGCCCCGAGATCGGTAAGCCTCTGCTGAGCAACAAATTCGGAGGCCTCTCCGGATCGGCGGTCAAACCGGTCGGGGTCAGAGCCGTTTACGACCTCAGAACCGTCCTCGACATCCCCATCGTCGGAGTGGGGGGCATCGAGACCTGGCGCGACGCGGCCGAGTACATCATGGCGGGGGCATCGGCATTCCAGATCGGAAGCGCCATCGGAACCGTCGGAACGGATGTGTTCGCCAGAATCAACGAGGGCCTCTCCGCTTTCATGGAGGAGTACGACTACACCTCCATCGCCGACATGACGGGGGTGGCCCATGACTGATGTCGTCACGATAAAAGAGGTCGTGCAGGAATGCTACGACACCAAGACATTCAAGTTCGACTGGGATGCCGAGGCCAGACCAGGGCAGTTCATCATGGTATGGATCCCCGGAGTGGACGAGATCCCCATGTCCATATCCGGAATAGACGGCAGGGAGAAGAGCATCACCGTCAAAGCGATCGGCGAGGCCACCAGAAGGTTGCACGAATTCGAGGCCGGCGACCGCCTGAGAATCAGGGGGCCCTACGGCAACGGGTACGACCTTGCCAGGGGGGAGCTGCTGATCATCGGCGGCGGTGTCGGGACCGCTTCCATCATGCCCGCAGTCACAGCCTCGGGCGCGGACACGATAATAGCCGCCAGAACCCACAACGACATCATCATGGACGGAATCGCGCAGAGGCATGCCAAGAACCTCTGGATAGCCACAGACGACGGCAGCCGCGGGTTCCACGGAAACGCGGTCCAGCTCATGAAGGAGAAGGTCGCGGAGAAACACTACGACTGCGTTGTCGCCTGCGGACCCGAGGTCATGCTCTGGTTCACGTACCAGGCCTGCAAGGAGTTGGGCTTGGACTGCCAGCTCTCACTGGAGAGGTACATGAAGTGCGGCGCCGGAGTCTGCGGATGCTGCGTTATGGACGACTCCAGAGTGTGCAGGGACGGACCCGTCTTCGACAACCTGAAGCTCGCGCAGCTCACCGAATTCGGAAAATCGAACAGGGACGCCTGCGGACGCACGGTAAAGTTCAGGTGATCCGTCTGGCACAGGCAGACCACATCACAGTCGTTCACGGCAGCCTGACCGTGGACGTCCCACGCAGCATCTTCAGAGGGCCAGACCTGGATATCGACCAGGAGCGTGCGAAGCCCTTCAGGGAGATGATCCAGGACAGATACCCGTGGATAACCGACAACTCGATGGACGTCCTCCTCAACAAGGCGAGGAAGGAGATGATCCGCGTCAGGGACGAGGAGACCAATGGCCGCAGCCACAGTGCCAACCTCGCTGCCAAAGGTAAGCTGGACGAGGCCATAGCTCACCTCCAGCTGCATCTCGATTCGAATCCGCGGGACGCCGACTCCTGGTACAAACTGGGGGAGCTCCTCTGCAAGGCGGGACGGGCGGAAGAGGGCTACAAGGCGCTCAACAGGGGAAGGGAGCTCGCGGTCGGTCAGCAGCAGAGAAGAGAGCGTTGATGGCGTCCACCACCTCGGGCACCGTCGCACCCCACGGAACACGGACCACATCCCCGTCCAGCTCGTATCCCTGTTTAACCTTACAGCATTTGACTATCGTCTTGACCCCGGGCTCGGTGAAATCCGCTGGACAAACGTTTATGAAAGGGACCTCGCGGCTGTAGAGGGATCTGAATATCCTCTGCGAGAGATGACAACCGATGAGCGTCACATCACCGACCTCCTCAGGCGCATCGTCTAGGAATGAGTAGGGTATCGGAGCCTCTAGATGGGATACCCTGCATGGGAACATAACCTCCTCCGTGCGTACCTCAGCGACCTTGTCGGCCATGTCGATGACACGGACTTCAGGCACGACGGGCAGATCGACGAAACCGGAAGCCAACGCTCTCTCCACGAGAACCCCTAGCTTGGCAGGGGAAGGTGGCACGTTGTCCACGACCATCAGCTTAAGCGGCACAACGTCTTTTATGTAATTGATATGAGAGAACATCCCGCGAACCACGACCGCCTTTCCCGGATGACGCATCTGCAGATTCGCCAGTGCGGGAAGGTTGAGGACATCCAGGCCGGGCTCCTCCACATAAACCGTGTCTTTCGGCAGGGATAGGATCTCGAAACCCACCACCTTCCTGAACAGGCCCGTCCCAGGCTCCTTTGTCAGACGCACCGCCGCGTAGCTGTCCCCGTTCCTTAGAATAAGATCGTCGGTACGGACATATGCCTTCCATCCGTCCATGATCGATGATATAGAAGCCTCATCCAGGGGAACATTGACATCGCGCATTGAGACGTCCTTGCAGTGCATGCTAGGTAATCGTCAGGGCCTATTTCAAAGACTCTGGCTATCGAAGAACGGGGACTCAGACACAATAAAGAATATATAGATTCAAACAATCGGGAGCCGTGCGTCGAGGTACCACAGTGGCTATGGGGCGGACTGCAGATCCGCAGACGGGGGTTCGATCCCCTCCCTCGACTCCATTCTTTATTATCATTCCTGCTTCAGTCGAGATGCCCGTTACGCCGTACCCGCTTAAACGCCGGTGTCAGCGCCTTGACGATGTATCCCTGGGCGAACATCATGAATATCGTTCCTAACCCGACACCGACGAACCCTCCCAGTATCCCCAGGGACAAGGCGAAGGCCATTGCCACTGAGAACACGTTTACTATGATTATGCTCCTGCCCAAAGGCACCCTCGTTGCCCTGTGGACAGCGAGCATCAGCCCATCGTCTGGAAGCATGGATACATTGGCGTCTGCCTCCATTGCGATGGCCAGGCTCGTCAGCATACAGCCTATCAGCACCAGTCCCCATTGCCCCAACAATGTTTCGGCATGAAGAGAGACCAGAGCATAGTCCAGGACATCCATGCATATGCTGTATAGAACCGTGTACGGGAGTTGCGAAAAGACCCGGACGGTCATCCCACGATCCCTGTATACAGCGCACTGGACGAGGACGAACATGAAGTAGATGATGAACGTCATCGTCCCCAACGTGAGTCCCGTCGATTCGCTCAGGACATAGATGAGCGAGGACACCGGAGAAACGCCTTGGAGCGACCTCACGGTGATGATTACCCCCAGGGCCATTATGAACACCGCCAGGGTCATCTCGGCAAAATCCGCTAGCGTTGGTTTTGTTTTCACCCTCGCTACCGTCTCTTTGTCCATGAGGAACCATCATCGTTGGACAGATAAATATCTGAGTCGCCAAATTTGTATAAATGTCTAATTCCATGATTTCGGAAGCTGAAGTAACGGTCAGTGGTTTTATGAAAAGGTTTATAAAGGGTATATAAATAGCCCCGATTGGTGAAAAGATGGCCAAAATGAATATTGAGAACGTGGTAGCATCGACATACCTTGGTCAGGAACTGGACCTGAACAAGATTGAAGACGCTCTGGAGGGTGCCGAATACAACCCCCAGCAGTTCCCCGGTCTCGTCTACAGACTCAAGGAGCCCAAGACCGCCACCCTGATTTTCAGAAGCGGAAAGGTCGTTTGCACGGGAGCCAAATGCCGCGAGGACGTCAAGGTCGCCATCAGCAAGGTCGCCAAAGACCTCGAGAAGGCCGACGTCCACATCACGATCGAGCCCAAGATAGAGGTTCAGAACATCGTCGCCTCCTCCGACCTGGAGCAGGAGATCAACCTCAACACAGTGGCCATCACACTGGGACTCGAGAAGGTTGAGTACGAGCCCGAGCAGTTCCCCGGACTGGTCTACAGGCTTGACGACCCCAAGGTAGTGGTCCTCCTGTTCGGATCCGGAAAGATGGTCTGCACAGGCGCCAAGGTTCCCGAGGACGTGACCCGCGCGGTCGACAAGATTGCCGCCGAGCTCAGGTCCGCGAGCCTGATGGTCTGAAAATGGCGTCCCGAGAAGGGACGCCTCATCAACCCTTTTACCTGCCTATCGAAGACTTTTCTTCCGATCCCACCATACGTCGTTCTCCGTTGTACGTTCCCAACTGCACCATGGATCCCCGTCATGAGAACCCTGTGACGTTACACTGGATTCCGCCGATTCTGAAGGTCCTAAGACATACGACAGTCAGGCACATCAAAAAAACGAGATTTCATTCGGATGGGCCGCCTAGGTCCACCGAAACCTAACCGCCCATATGTTCGCATACGAAACACGCGGTATGAAAAGTTCGCCCTGATGAGACGTAACAGACCACCAATCCACTCCAAAATGGAACTGACGTTTACGGTTGTACATACACAGCTGAAGTCAGCACATATGCAGGACCTCCTCATCAGGAATCAGTTCGGCGATGAATGACAGGATCTGGACATTGAACCCCTTGAAGACGAAAAGGTCGTCAATCACAGAATGAAGACTAGGGACACAACCTTAAATAGGCATGATAAAAGGATTGGAAGTCGTTTCACATCCTCTTGCAACCACGGAGTAGCCATTCACCTATGGACTTCACACCGTACCTGACTGTGGCCTGAAAATGACGGCTGTTGCTGCAAACGATGGTGACCTTGTTGGCCATGATGAACTCCAGCACATCCTGCCAGGTCTTGCATGTGTCCGGCACCTCCACATAGCCCTCCCCGATGCGATGGGGGGAATGAGCGTCGCTTCCGGCGGTCATCGGCTTGCCGACCTTCCTGGCCAGCCTCTCGGACCTTCTGTTCGCCGAAGGTATGGAACGCCCATTCCTGGCCTCTATGCCGTCAAATGGATATTTCAGGGTGTTCTTCTCTCCGAGTCCCGACCACCACCTGTACGGGTGGGCGGCGAACGCGTATCCGCCGGCCTCGTGGATGAGGTCGATGGTCTCCTGGATGGGCAGGTCCCTGGGGATGAGCCTGTCTATCCCCAAGGCCACGATGTGCCCCTCGGCAGAAGAGACCTCCTCCGCCGGGATGATGATTATCCTCCCGTTGTCCTTCAGCCTGGGGTACGCCTCGAACTCGTTGTGGTCGGTAACCGCCACGCAGCCAATCCCGTGACGCTCTGCGTACTCCAGCAGCTCCTCCATGGTGGTCTTCCCGTCGTTGGAGAAGCACGTGTGGACGTGGAGGTCGGCTTTCATCTGACCCTCGCACCGTCGATGAAGTCGCCGTCGTCCACGGTGATGTAGCAGCCCTTGCCGTCGCCCATGGGCACCCTGACGTCCTCGTCGTAGACAAGAGCGCAGATATCGGGACAGTCCTCGGGCACGTTGCCTCTGAGGATGTGGCCGTTGCTCAGTTTGCCGACGCGAATGTCCACGGCCTCGCAGTGCTTGACCTCGATCCTTGAGGACGAGCACTCCAGACCGCAGTCGATCCTCGTCCCATTGGGGACGTCGGCCGAGGGCTTCAGCAGCTTGATGGCGGTACCGCCCAGGTCCTCGTCGTCGAGAGCCATGAGCATCCCGTCGGACTTCACGCCGCGGAACTTGGCGGGTTTGAGGTTGGCGATGACCAGGAGCCTCCTGTTGAGCATCTGGTCCCTAGAGTAGACGGTCTTCAGGTTGGTGACGATCTGTCTGGGCTCCTCCTCCCCGAGATCAATCTTGAGGATGTACAGTTTCTCCGCATCGGGATGGTCCTCGACGGAGATCACGGTACCGACCCTGATGTCCATCTTCCTGAACGCGGCGAAAGGTCCGGCCGGAGCCGCGGGCTCCTGCTTCTTCTCCTGCTTGTTCTCGGTCTTCTGCTCTTTCACTGTATCCTGCTTGTCGTCTTCCATCTTGATCTCGACCTTCTTGTATACTGGCACGGGCTCGTTCAATGCTTGTCCGACTGGGAGCGGGGCAAGGACCTCGTCCAATCCGGCTCCCTCCAGGCTTCCCTCGTATCCGAGGAAGCCCCAGATTCTCTCGGAGGACCTGGGCATAAACGGCCAGGCCATTATGGCCAGTGCCTTGACTATCCTGAGGGTGTTGTTCATCACCCCTCCGCATGCTGCCTTGTCCTCCTTGATGAGTGCCCACGGCTTCTTCGCGTCGAAGTACCTGTTCCCGTAACGGGCCAGATCCATGACGACCTTGATGCCCTTCTTGAAGTCGCAGTGGGAGAGGCAATCCCTGTAGTCATCCAGCGACCTCTCCATCTCGGCTGTGACCTCGGCGTCGTCCTCCGCTTCCGGGATGACACCGAAGTTCTTCTTCGTGAAGCTGAGGCACCTGTGGTAGTAGTTTCCGAGAGCGGCAACCAGCTCGTTGTTGACCTTGGTCTCGAAATCCTCCCATGAGAACTCCGAGTCGTGGGTGTCCGGCATGTTGACTGAGAGGTAGTACCTCACGAGATCGGCATCGTAGGTCTGCAACACGGTGGGCACGTCGATTGCCCCCCCGCGGCTCTTGGAGAGCTTGCCACCGCTGATCATGAGGTACTCGTTTGCTGGGATGTCATACGGCAGATCCATGTCTCCAAGACCCATGAGTATGGCCGGCCAGATGATTGAGTGGAACGGTATGTTGTCCTTGCCGATGAAGTAGTAGTGCTTGACCTCTGGATCCTTCCAGAACTCCTTCCAGTAGTCTGGCCTGCCGATCATCCTGGAGTACTCTACTGACGCGCTGAGGTACCCGATCACAGCCTCGAACCAGACGTAGATGACCTTGTCGTCCCATCCCTCCACCGGAATCGGGACACCCCAGGACATGTCCCTGGTGATCGCCCTGTCGTTGAGACCCTCCTCCAGCCAGTTCCTGGTGAATGCCTTGACGTTTGCCCTCCAATAGTCCTTGGAGGACACGAAGTCGATGAGCTGGTCCCTAAAGGCGCTGAGTTTAAGGAAGAAATGTTCGGTCGGTCTGATCTCCGGTCTGCTCCCGCACAGAGTGCAATAGGGATCTATGAGATCCCCGGGCTCGAATGTCGTTCCGCACTGGTCGCACTGGTCACTGCGAGTCCTCTCGGCCCCGCACTTGGGACACACGCCTTCCACATACCTGTCGGGAAGGAAACGGGCGCATTTGGGACAGTAGTACTGGTCGGACTCCC
>CALUNK010000035.1 GCA_944321985.1 Candidatus Methanomethylophilaceae archaeon | reverse complement strand
TGGTGTCGAGCTGCTGGTGGATCTCGATACCGCACATCATCTCGTAGTCTTCACTCATCGATGGTCCTCCTGTCGGAAAGCTCGTTCGCGAGCGGGGCCCTCATCACGTCCCTTGCCTCCTCTGGAGACGAGGAGTTGGCGAGCGCCCACATCAGCTTGACGTAGGCCGTCTCGGGCAGCATGTCGAAGACGGTGATGACACCGGCGTTCAGCATGTCCCTGCCGGTGTTGTACACGTTGAGGTTCGTCCTGCCGTTGAGGCACTGGCTGGTCATCACGACGACGGTTCCGTTGTCGCAGGCCCTCTTGATGAGGGGGATCATGTTCTCGTTCACATGACCGAGGCCCGATCCCGCGATGACCACTCCCTTGGACCTCATGAAGATGTCCTCGAAGAGGGAGGGATCCATGCCGGGGTAGTACTGGAGGAGCACACAGCCCCTCTCCATGTCCGTGTTGGCGACCGCCTTCCCGGCGGTTGCTTCCGGAAGCTCGACGTTGAACGTTATCTTCCCGTCCCTGTCCATGTGGGCCACCGGAGGCGAGTTGATGCTGTGGAAGGCGTCCCTGCGGGAGGTGTGCATCTTCCTGACACGGGTTCCGAAGTGGACGGCGAAGGAGTCGTCACCGGGGGTGTCGTGCATCACCACGTACACCCCTGCCTTGCCCGCCCTGCAGAACCTCGCGCATGCCATGAGGTTGCTGCTGGCGTCCGAGGACGGACGGTCCGATGACCTCTGCGCTCCGACCAGGATGACGGGCTTGGGGACGTCGCCGAGCATGAAGGAGAGCGCCGCGGCGGTGTATCCCATGGTGTCGGTTCCGTGGGGGATGATGATCCCGTCGGCGCCGTTGTTGATCTCGTCGGCGACCGCCTTGGCCAGCGCCTGCCAGTGCTCCACGTTCATGTTCTCCGAGAAGATGGAGAAGAGCACCTTGGCATCGATGTTGGCGATCTCCCTGACTTCGGGGACTGCGTTGACCATGTCGGAGGTGGACAGCGCGGGATGGACAGCGCCCGTCCTGTAGTCGACGTAGGATGCGATGGTCCCACCGGTTCCGATGAGGACAAGCTTGGGGAGCCCCTTCTTGAACTCCACCTCGGTGTCGCGCTTGACCCTCTCCACCGGGTCCTCCAGCTTCTGGATCTCGGTGGTGTCGGTGATCCTGATGCCGACGTTGTATCCGGATTTCATCTTGAGGATGAGGATGTCGGGCGCGCTGAACTCGTGATGGGGCATCAGGGTTCCGACGTACGACCTGCCGTCTCTGGAGACGGACAGCCTGGTCCCCTCAACGGCGCCGAGGGACTCCAGGGTCTTGGAAAGCGATTCTGAATAGCTCATACTGCTAGGACGTATCTGCTCCTTCCTTATCTTCTTTAAGACAGGACACACGCGCGAGGAAGCGAAGCCCGCGCGTCAGGCCCTCGTCCGGGCAAGCGGATCGAATCTGACCATCTCGTAGCCCAGTCTGCGGTTGAGTTCGCCGATCTCCTGCCTGCATTCGCCCAGCTTCGGATGGACCGCCGAGAGAAGGACGGAGAAGTACTCGGCGTAGAATGCGGATATGACGCCCGAGTACGTGGTCAGCAGAGTCTCCAGATCCGCGCCCCTCAGATATCTCTTCTGGGGGAGGCTCCATATTCCGTCACCCCTGCACCTGCGGGTGAAGACCACCGCACCAGTGGACACATCGATCTCAAGAGGAAGCATGTCCACATGGACGACGTAGTTCCGGAGATTCACCATCACGGAAACCTCGAACCCGAGCATCGCATGCTTCAGGGACCTGAACGCCGGATCCACACCGTGACGCTTGGCACATATCGCGGCCAGATTCTTGCAGGCATACATCCTGGACAGAAAATCCGCAAGAAGCTGGCACATCTCCATGGTCTCGGCCTCAATGGTCTCGTACCTGGACCAGTGAGTCGGCGCGTTTGCCCTGGCATTCCGCACGGCGCTCCTGAGCTCGGCTAGCTTGGAGTCCATCATCGAATAGCACAGGCACATCCGTCTGAGCTCTTCGTACGTTCTGAAGACCGGTGATTCCTGTAGGCGCCTGAGCTCCCTGCAAGGGTCCTGAGACATAGAGAGTAATCGCCTCGAATTGCCTTAACCTCGACCGAAATAGATTATCGAGATTACATACGAGGGGTCCGGACATCCGTCACGCGACCACGAGAGTGTTGTCTTGTTGACAACATTGTCCGGGAATGAACTAGATCCGTTTCGGAATGGTCCCTCCTCGACACGGTCCCGTACTGGGTGGGGACCATGGGGACCATGTGAAGACGCCCCTTTCATCCGATTTTAGGTGCGTAACAAGAATAATCTTAATAGTATGCGTCCACTATGGAGCGCCATGCACATAGTCCAGCCCGGAATGGAAATCGATGTTCTCAAGGAGAACAACAAGATCGCCCATGAGAACTACCGCCTCATGAGGAGCAAGGGAATCAAGTCCGTCGACTTCATGGGTTCCATCGGAGCGGGGAAGACCGCCCTCATCATCAAACTCGCCGAGAAGCTCAGAGCGAAGGGCGTCCGCGTCTGCGCCATCGCAGGGGATGTCACCGGCGTGGACGACTATACAAGATTCGAGAAGTCCGGACTGAACGCCGTCAACTGCAACACAGGCCACGAATGCCACCTTGACGCCAACCTAGTCAGGAAGACACTGGCCGGCATCAACCTGGATGACTACGACGTGATATTCATCGAGAACGTCGGAAACCTCGTCTGTCCTGCCGACTTCCCCCTTGGGACCGACTACAGGGTCGTCGTCATCTCGACAACAGAGGGAGATGACATGGTCAGGAAGCACCACGACATCTTCATCCACTCCGACATCGCCGTCCTCAACAAGATCGACATCGCCGACGCCGTCGATGTGGACCCCGAGGTCATCGCCAGGGACTACAACAAGCTGATGGGCGGCACAAAGAACATCTACAAATGCAGCGTTAAGAAGGACCAGGGGCTCGACGAGATCCTCGCGGCCCTGAAGCTCTGAGGTGTATCACAATGAAGGTCCTCGCCGTCGGTGGAGGGGGCAGGGAACATGCGGCCGTCGAGGCGCTTTCCCGCTCCGGCTCCGAGATTTATGCAGTGATGAAGAACGCCAATCCAGGCATCATCGCCAAGTCCAAGGAGCACCTGCTGTGCGACGAGAAGGACATCGGGAAGGTCTGCACCTTCGCCAAGGAGAAGGGGGTCGAACTAGCGTTCATCGGCCCCGAGGCCCCGCTAGAGAAGGGGATAGTCGACGCTCTCGAGGCAGAGGGCATACCCTGTGCGGCGCCCACCAAGGCGGCGGCCAGGATCGAGACGTCCAAGACGTTCATGAGGGAGCTCGTGTCGAAACATGGCATCTCTGGGAACCTCGGATTCGCCCACTTCGACAACGCCAAGGACGCGGAAGAGTACGTAAGGGGCGTCGATCACGAGATCGTCGTGAAACCCGTCGGACTCACTGGAGGCAAAGGCGTGAAGGTCCAGGGGGAGCACCTCCACTCGTTCGAGGAGACCATGGACTACATCAACGAGATCTTCGACGAGAACATCGGCGGTGCCGGCGTGATCCTCGAGGAGAAGGCCGTCGGGGAGGAGTTCACCCAGATGGTCTTCGTCGATGGGAAGCGCATCGTCCCCCTGCCGCTGGTCCAGGACCACAAGCGCGCCTATGAGGGCGACGTCGGACCGAACACCGGAGGCATGGGCTCCTACACCGACGCGGACCACCTCCTTCCGTTCATCACCCAGGATGAAAGGGAACAGTCCCTGGCCATCCTGCAGTCCATCGTGGACGCCATGGCAGAGGAGGGCTGTCCCTACAGGGGCACCATGTACGGCCAGTTCATGCTCACCGTCACAGGACCGAAGATCATAGAGATCAATGCCAGGTTCGGTGACCCGGAGGCCATGAACGTGCTCTCCCTCATCGGCGATGACTTCGAGGACGTCTGCTACCGCATGGCCACAGGGACGCTGGACAGGGAAGTGGAGTTCTCCAGGAAGGCGACTGTCTGCAAGTACGTCGTACCCAGGGGATACGGGGTCAAGTCCGAGTCCGGACATGAGATCTCGGTGGACGAGGATGGCGTCAGGGACTCTGGCGCCGTCGTCTACTACGCCAACGTCGACATGAAGGACGGAAAACTCGTCACCGGCACATCCAGGTCCCTCGGCATCGTCGGAATCGCCGACACCCTGGAAGAGGCGGAGTCCAACTGCGAGGCCGCCCTCGGGTATGTGAAGTGCGACGCCATGGCAGTCCGCCACGACATCGGCACCCGTGCGCTCGTCCAGCGCAGGGTCGACCACATGAGGGAACTCCGTTCCGCATGAACAGAGTGGCAGTGAGGTTCGCCTATCTAGGCGACGGCTTCTCGGGGTCGCAGATACAGCCCGACGCCAGGACCGTGGAGGGCGAGATGGGTTCGGCCCTCCGCAAGGTCTGCGGCATGAGCGACGATGAGTTGGACCTCCGCATAGCCAGTCGCACCGACAAGGGCGTCAACGCCCTGGGAAACGTCGCGGTGTTCAACACGGAGATGGGTGACCCGCATGCCCTCCTCAGGGCGCTGAACGCCGTCTCCGACGGGATCTTCTACACCGCCTTCGCCGAGGTGGACTGGGACTTCAACCCCCGTCATGCCTCGTCGAGGGAATACGCTTACGTCCTCCCCTCGGATGGCCTGGACGTCGGGCTGGCACGCGAATGCGCCGCGTTGTTCGTCGGTGAACACGATTTCGCCAGGTTCTGCCGTCCCGACGGGAAGCCTACAGTGGTCACCATCGATTCCATTGATGTCGACGCCGGAGAAGGCACCCTCGTCCTGACGTACCGTGCCAGGTTCTTCCTATGGAACATGGTCCGCAGGACCGCCGCCGCCATACGTTCGGTGGCATCAGGACACAGCAGCCTGAAGGACGTCGAATCCGCTCTGAACGGATCCGAGATCAACTTCGGTGTCGAGAGGGCTGACGCACTCACGCTCGTGTCCGTAGACTACGAGGGGCTGGAGTTCGTTGTATCATCAAGTCATGTCCTCTCGGAGAGGATCGAAGACCAGGCATTCTCCTTGGACCTCCGCAGGGGATTCTACACAGCCCTCCAGGATTAAGAGAAACAAATCGATTCCCCCTGCATGCAAGGGTTTTCCGACAGCATCCGTTCGGCCACGGATGAACTGAACAGGATAGAGGGCGAACGGGAGGCGGCCATAGCCTGCTCCCGTTCCGTGATAAGACTCAGCAAGAGGACCATACATGCGATCCACATAGGCGAGGATTGTTCCGAACCCCTGTCTGAGATGGATGGCGCACTCAGGGCCCTCATCGGAGACCGGGACGTCGTACACATCGGCCCCGTCCAGGACGCGTTGATGGAGTACGCCGAGGCCGCCATACTGGCATCGATGGTGACCGAGGGCCGTGTTCCCTCCTATTCTGAGATGGGGATCCCCGCGATTCCCTGGATCCTAGGACTCGCCGATTCGGTCGGAGAGCTCAGGAGGGTGGTCACGTCCAGGCTCATGGACGGGGACACAGAGGGGGCGAGGCGCTTCTTCGGGATCATGGAGGAGGTGTGCGGAGAGATCATGCTTCTCGACGTGCCCGACGCCATCGCCCCTGTCAGAAGGAAACAGGACATCGCACGCGGAATCATGGACCGCACGAGGTCCGACATGACCACGGCTTCGATAATGGGCAGGTTGTGAAAAATAAACGATTTAAGGTTGGGAGGGCCGGAGCCCTCCCGTTTATCTTATGGTTTTCAGCGCCTGGACTTCGGCTTTCCGTAGTTCTTCACAGGCTTGCGGTAGACCCACACCATGACTATGATCAGCAGGATGATGACGATCACGAGGAGCGCGATCATCCATGTGTAATCGTTGTCACCGATGTAGAACGTGTGCTTCTCACCGAGACCCTCGATGTCGACCATGTTGCCCCCGTCTGCGGGAAGCACGTAGAACTCGTACTGCCCGTTTCCGGAGTCGGTGATCCACTTGTAGGTGACGGTGGTGGTGCCGGCCTCATCGAGGTCAACAGTGGTGTAGCTGTCCTCGATCTTCTCGTCGTTGACGTAGAAGTAGACGCCGTATCCGTTCAGATCCGTGTTGGTGTTGTTGGTGAGCGTCACGGAGAGCGTGATGGGCTCGACCACACGGATGGGGAATTCCTCTGTCCTTGTGATGGTCTCCTCCTCGGCCACTTCCTCGCCATCCTCATCGGTGGTCGTGTAGGTGACCTCGACCTCGTACTTGACGACCAGCGTGCAGCTTCCTGCCTTGTCGGGGGCAGAGACCGAGATGGTCTTGGCGACTCCGTTGTCGAGGTCGCCGGAGCTGGGGCTGACACCGTTGCTGACGGTCTCACCGGACGAATCGGTGAGCTTGGCGGTGTAGGAGATGGACATGCTGAAGTCCTGGTACTCGGTGCTGTTGTAGTCGTTGTTGGTGTAGATGATCTGGAAGTCGGCTTTTTCACCGACCCCGATCACGTTAGAGTCTCCGCTGATGTCTGCGTAGTCAGCGTCCACTCCCTGCATGGGGACAAGGCATATGGCCAGCATCGCCAGGACGGCGATGGCTGCTGTTGCTGCTTTCATCTGCGTGAGAACACCCCCCTCTTACTGGCGAGCCAGAAGGTTGCTACAAGCATCAGTATTATGACCGCGACGAGGAACCAGATTCCGCTGGGGATTCCGGACCTCTCGTTGAAGACGTTGTCTCCGCTGACGGTCATGTCGTCTGTGGTGACCTGAACGTTCTCGGCACTGAGGGCGAGGTTCTGGCTGTGTCCTCCGACGGTAACGTTGGCGGTGATTCCGGGAACGGATGTCTCGGAACCGGGCTCGAGGAGCATCAGCTTCACGTACAGGACGGTTGTCTGGAGTCCGTACGCTTCGAAGGTCTTTCCAGGCTCGGCGATGACCTTTCCATCCTCGCTGACGATGGTGACTGCCCATCCGGTGGGGACGTTGGCGACGTCGATGGAGACCTCGTGCGTGTACACATTGTTGTTGACGATGGTTACCGCGTACATGTACTGGTAGGCGGAGACCCTGTCGTTGGCTGCTCTGTCGTCCTCGTCTGTGGCCTTGAATACCTCCACGCTGTAGGCTCCGGTGGGATCTCCTCCGGTGGTGACGTCGAGTGTCTCGGAGTCGCTTCCGTTGATGTCCTTGACAGTGACGGTCACTCCGTCGGATCCGGGTGCGACACGGTTGGCGTCGTAGGTTCCCTGGACGGTGATGCTGCCAGTGCCGTTGGCGGGGATGCTGAGGCTGTAGTCGAGGTCGAGGGACAGGTTGGTTCCTCCGGTGATGAGGAACGTCTTCTCGATCGCGGAGTTGTTCTTGATCGAGATCTGCACCGTGGCGGTTCCGTTCGCGAAGTTGGCGCTGACGATCTCGGCGGTGAAACCGGGCTCGGAGTCGTCCTCGTCGGCGGGTGCGTCGGTGGAGATCACGGATATGTTGCGGATGTTGGCGGTGACGTTACCGCTGTCGTCCTCGCTGAGTTTGAGTCCGGTGAACTCCCCAGTGGCGGAGTAGTAGCACGTCTCGGAGCTGATGGTGGCACTGACGTCCGCGGATACGTCCACGGAGGAGACGTCGGCGGGGAGCGTGATGGTGTATGCTCCATCGGTGACGTCGAAGTTGTGCTTGACGGTCATGCCCCTGTACTCGTAGGAGACTGTGATGGTTCCGTCGGCGACGACGCCCACGTTTCCGGTGACCTGCATCCTGTGCTGGGACGCGGTCATGTCGATACTGTAGCTTCCGCTGGTGACTCCGGTCAGATCGAGGTATCCGTAGGCGATGTTGCCGTGACCGTCCTCGTTGGTGTTGGTGGATGTGATGTAGTACTCGTATCCGGCTTCCATGTAGTAGCCGCCGTCGTACCTGTGGTAGCTTCCGTCCTCGGTGCTGATGGAGATGATGTCGCTCTCGGCGTTGGTGATCTTGACATCAACGACAGTCTGGACATCGTCGAGCCCGTAGAACTCCGTGGTTCCGGGATAGACGTAGAGGGTTCCGTTGAAGTAGTGGCCGGTGGAACCGTCTATGGTGACGGAGTACTGGCCGGGACGGAGTTCGTAACTCTTCCCTGCAGTGAGGGGCTGCTCGCTTCCCTCGTCGTCCTCGTAGAAGAGGATCTCCATGTCGTAGGGCGCGGTGACGCTTACCTCCTTGACGAAGTTCTTCTCGTCCTCGTCTTCGGGGTCGTAGACCGCGATCGTCCATGTTTTGGTGTTGTTGCTGGTTCCGGCTGTGACGTCCCTGGTGAGCTCCGTGCAGTCGAAGCAGTCGTTGTTCAAGACCCCGTCGGTGCTGTTGAGAGAGACAGTGCACTCCACGTCGTCGGGTATGTAGAAGTTGACCACACCGCTGGTGTTTGTCATGCTGTACAGGGTGTAGTCCTTATCGTTGTAGGTGAACTCGATGATTCCCAGAACGAAGGGCAGGCTAGCATCGGAGTTCTTGGTTCCCTGGTCGTATTTCAGGGTGCTACCGATCCTCCTTCCGTCGACGAGCTCGAGCTCGCCGAGGTCGGATCCGCTGGTGGTGCCGAAGTAGACCAGGTTGCTGCCGTTGTTGGCCGCGATGGTGTATGCGCCTACGGGCAGGAGCACGGAGAACCTTCCCTCGGAGTCTGTGGCTACGGTGTAGCACTCGTTGTCTCCGCTGATGAACTGGATTGTCCCCTCCTCCCCGCTGCTGCCGTCCATGAGCTGTCCGGTGAATGTCTGGGCGTTTCCGGAGACGAGAGTGATCTTGTCCCCTCCGGTGTACTTCGCATGGTAGACCTGGCCTCCGGACACTCCGTACACGGTGTAGAGCATATTGTCGGTTGCGAGTCCGACGGGCACGTCGAACGTCACGACGCCGTCGACCTCGTGGGCGATGGTGGTGAACGTTCCAGCGGAGATCATGAGCGTGGCGCCCTCGGGCGCGTTCGTGACCGTGACCGTCTTCGCATCGTACACAGACACGGTGGCGGACTTGTTGCTGCTGGAGATGTTCACCTCGCTGGTGTAGGTGGACACGTATCCCTGTCCGACAGAGAGGTGGTAGTACCCGGTCACGGCGGTGATGACTGCCTTCCCGTCCTCGGTGTCGGCGTAGAACTCGGCGTTGTTGTCCTTGTTGGTGGCGTAGACGCGGACTCCGTCCTCGACGGGGTTCCCGTGGACGTCCTCGACGGTGACGGTTATGGTCTTCGTCGTGGGACTTACCTCGAATCCGACGTTCTTGCCTGTGGCGATGGTGACGGTTCCGGTTCCGATGGAGCTTCCGGTCTCGTTGTAGAGTGTGTACGAGTATGTTCCGGGCAGGATGCTGTCGATCTTGATCTGACCGTCGGTGATATGGACGTCCACGTTCCCTGCGTCTCCCTCGAGCTTGAGGAGCATGTCCTCGGCATCGTAGACGCTGTCCCCGACCATGACGGACCCGCTCACGCTGGTGGCGGGGATCTCGAAGTCGGAGACGATCGTGCTGTTGGTGAAGCTCTGGAGGATGACGTCTCCGTTGCTGATGGTGAGCCTGTAGTCTCCGGAGGGGACCATTGCCTGGTAAGCCCCGTCGAAGGTCTTGGTCTCGGAGAACAGGACGTACTGTCCGAAGGTCTCGCTGTACTGGTAGACGGAGACGGTGGCTCCTGTGACCCCCTCTCCGTTGTATGTGACCTGTCCCTCGTAGACTCCGGCCCCGGAGGGGACTCCGGTGTACTCGAGCATCACGATGGAGGACAGATAGTTGATGACTCCGCCTTCGGCGGCCTGCTTGTCCATGGCCTCGTAGGCATCCATGTACACCCATCCGTCATCGCTGACGGTGGCCTCGGAATCGGGGTTGTACATCAGCTGCCAGAAGGTGACCTCGAATCCGGCCAGCCCGTATCCGGGGATGGCCTTGACGGAGTCCTTGGATCCGTCGCTGGAGGACAGGGCGACCAGATAGCTGTAGGAGGCGTTGGAGCCTGTGAATCCGGCGTCTGCGGCGGAGGGTCCGATCATGGCCTTCCAGAGGAAGGTGTCGTAGAGGGCGTCCGTGTAGACGGTGAATCCATAGTATGTGTTGTAGGAGAAGAACTGGGTTGCTGCACCGTAGTTGTTGATGGCGTAGTCGCCGAAGTACGCAATCGTGGAGAAGCTGCTTCCGTCGCCGTACTGCAGGGGGAGCATGCTGGCATCTGCCATCACATATCCGATCTTCTTGTCGGAGACGTCGCAGACGGACTCATAGGCCTCCATGATCTCGACATCGTTCATGGAGCTGGTGATGCAGTTTACGGCCGCCAGGTAGATGGCGTTTTCGTCGGTGATGTCCGACCTTATGTTCCCGTACGTGTCGGGGTTGGCGTTGATCTCGTCTACTGCCACTGAAGGGTCGTTGATGAAGGACTTGACCTTGTCATAGACGTCGCTGTGGCTTCCGAAGCAGGACGCGAACCTGTCGATGTCGTTGGACATCAGGATGCGCATCATCATTGCCGCGACTGTTCCGCCTGTTCCGCTGGACAGGTACATGTGGGAGACCGCGGAGGATCCTCCTCCGAGTATGTCGGTTACGCTCTCGAAACCGCCCTGGGAGACCGCATCGTAGGAGTAGTCGATCCAGGTCACGAGAGCTCCGTCCTTGTCCTGCCCGTCGTACTGGTCCCAGAGGTTCCCGACGGGGTAGGCGTCGCCTGTCTTGATCGTGTACTGGGTGTTTCCGGTGAAGTAGTAGTCGGCATCGGAGTTGTTCGATATTCCCGCGTCCACTGCGAACGAGAAGTTCGGTACGACGATGAGGAGCGCGACGATGACGACAGACGCGAACGGGAAGGGCTTGATGAGCTTCCTGAAGGCACCGGGGAATCCGGCGACCCTGACGGAGTGGGCCCAGTCCTTGAGGTTGGCGGCCTCCAGGACGCGGACGATGACGGCGGCGGAACCGACGGCGAAGACGGAACCGACGACGGCGGCGTTGGCGTAGGAGGTCCACACTGCGAAGAACATGACGAACATCCAGACGGTGATGAACAGCCTGGTGGCGGAGTGGTCCTTCCTGAGGTAGACGTAGGTGCTGTAGATGGCGTAGCATATGGGCAGCCACATCGTCAGCCAGCCGTAGTAGGCGGAGACGTTGGACATGGACACGTAGCTGCTTGCGAGCTCGTCCATGATGGAGTTGGCGTACATGCTGTTGCCGTAAATGAGGGCTGTGAAGAGGTCGGGTGCTGCGAATGCGAGCACTGCGGCGATGATGACGAACACGATGACGAGTGCGGGGACAGTGATGATCCAAGGCTTGGAGCGAAGTCCCATGAACACAAGTGAAAGCACGACGGATATGACCGCTATGAGGACGGGTCCGGAATAGACGGCGTCCCAGAGCCCGGCGGGGATGTAGTACGCCGCGGGGATCAGCGTTCCGACGAGAATCGCAACAACGTATCCGAGGAGGACGTTCTGGAAGTCCTTTCCCCTGAAGCGGTCGACGACAATCTGGATGACCATCGCGACGACCATCAGGATGACGAAGAAGCGGAATCCGTTCCAGGTGAGGGCCGACAGGGCGAGGAAGATTCCGGCGAGGACGGCGTACACGAGGACGCCCTTCTTGGAGGAGTCCTCGGCATCTGCCGCCTTGACCATCTTGACCGCGAACCAGGTCGTGAAGGCCAGCAGGAATGCTGCGAGTCCGTACTCGGTTCCGCTGGAGAAGACCGTGGTGCTGATGGGGAGGGCCAGGAACGCGAACACGAGAGCGGCTACGACGCCGACCCTCTTGTCGAACATCTCCTTGGCGACGAGGTACACCGGGATGCAGGTGAGCGCTCCGATCACAGGGTTCAGAACCGCCAGGGCCGCGGACGCGGCTTCGGTGGTGCTCATTCCCGTGGCTGTGAGCACAGACGCGATTCCGGCTCCGATGAAGTCCATCAGGGGCGGATAGACGTTGAGTCCTCCGACAGGATAGTTGACGGCAGAATCGGTCATCGAATAACTGCCGTTCAGGATACTTTCAATCACATGCAGGTGATATTGCGCACTCGAACCGCCCGACAAGGCGAAACCGCCGTCGGCGGAGATACCATAAGCGAACACCGTGCGCAGCGCGAATGCCACGATCACGATGACGCAGAGCGAGAGCGCACACCAGTGGTTCTTAAACCACCCGTTACCGCTTTTTTCGCGGACGGCTCCCGTTTCCTCGGGAGCGGTTGACTCTTTCCTAAATCTGCTCATTCTAAAAATCTCCATTTTAGAATGAGCGTGGATAAAAGGAGGTTATATAAAAACCACGCACACGCGTTTCTTATTATTAATAGAAGGGAGGAGGACCTGAAGGCCCTGCCGGCTCATAGTACCGTGCGGATATCCTCTGCGAACGCCTCCGCGGATGAGCGTGGGTCGTCTGAGCCGTATATGGCGCGCCCCACGATCACGTAGTCCGCGCCTGCCCTGATCGCATCCGAGGCCTTGCCCCCCTGAGCACCGACTCCGGGGGATAGGATCTTCAGGTCCCCTATGACGTCCCTGATGGCTGCGATCCTCTCTGGACGCGTGGCGGGGGCGATAAAGCCGGAAACTCCGCATTCGACCCCGAGTCTTGCCATCTCCTCCGCATGGAGGGCGGTGAACATCTTGCCACCCGGATGGCTCATCTCGGTAACGGCGTATATGTCGGCACCCGCGGCGGCTTCCACGGCTGCCTTCAGGGAGTCGTCGCCGGTGAACGCGTGGACTATGACCCCCGAAGCACCCCGGGACACAGCGTTCTCGACAATCAGCCTGACGGTGTTCGGGATGTCGGCAACCTTGAAATCGCAGACGACCTCCGAAAGCTCGGACAGCTTCGTTATCATTCCGGGGCCCTCGGACAGGACCAGGGGCCAGTTGATCTTGATCGCGTCCACGATTCCGGATACCGATTCCGCGACCTTCAGGGCTTTCGCCCCGTCCGTCTCGTCCAATGCCAGTATGAGCCTGCTGTCCATCTTCATGCCTGCCAAACCTACACCATCACTTATAAGGGTTCCAGACGATAGGGTCGCATGCTCAGGAAGATGGAATGCGATTCGGCCTGCACCGGCAGGGTCGCAGAGGGTTGCAGACACTGCATTGACGGCTCCAAGATGGTTCTGTTCGTCACCGGGCTCTGCAAGTGGAACTGCTACTACTGTCCCGTCTCCCTCGAGAAGAAAGGCAGGGATGTCATCTACGCCAACGAGGGCAGGGTTTTCACCGACGAGGAGATAATCGCAGAGGCCGAGGCAATGGATGCCACCGGCACTGGAATCACAGGTGGCGACCCCCTCCTGAACATGGACCGCACCACCCACATGATCCGCCTCCTGAAGGGCAGATTCGGGAAGAGCCACCACATCCACCTGTACACGGCCACTATCGACCCCGAGAAGGCCCTGGAGCTGCAGGAAGCGGGACTGGACGAGATCCGCTTCCACCCGCCCGAATCCGTTTGGACCGACATGGGCAGGACGAAGCTGAGAGAGACGGTCACCGCACTGGACATCGACGTGGGAATCGAAGTGCCAGCGTTGCCTGGAAAGGAGAGGGAGCTGAACGCACTGATCTCATACGCCAGGGACGCGGGGGTGGATTTCGTCAACCTAAACGAGCTGGAATTCTCCGAGAGCAACTGGGACATGATGGACACGTACGGATATTCCGTCAGGGATGAACTCTCGTCCGCCGTCTCGGGCTCCAGGGAGACCGCCATCGCCGTACTGAAGGCGAACAAGAGGGCGAACGTGCACTTCTGCTCCTCCACCTTCAAGGATGGCGTCCAGTTGAGGAGGAGGCTCATCCGCAGGGCGGAGCACACGGCCAAACCCTATCAGCAGGTGACGGAGGACGGGACGATAGTCCGCGGATACCTGTACGCGGACAACCTGGCCTCGGCGGAAGCGGATCTCAGATCCCTGGGCGTTCCGGAGGACCTCTACGAGGTGCTCCCGGACAGGATCGAGGTCGCACCATGGGTCCTCGAGGACATCGCCTCCTCCGTCGGGTACAGGTGCTTCCTGTCCGAGCAGTATCCGACGGCGGACGGCCTCGAGGTCGAGAGGACCCCCCTGAACTGATGCTTGCACAATGTGCCAGATGTCCTGAAAACGATGTTATGGGTCCCGAAGGACCCTGGATTGGAACGGGTTTCCTAAGTGGTTTGTGCCCGACCGTACGAGAGGATCGTAGGGGGTCTCCGATCTCAGTCGACGCTGATGCTCTGGATCTC
>CALUNK010000034.1 GCA_944321985.1 Candidatus Methanomethylophilaceae archaeon | reverse complement strand
CAGCTCGACACCAAGAAGCTTTTCTGCTCCTGCGACAGCCATCTGTGCGACGACGGCCAGGGGGCATACTTCAGGAGGCTCAGGCCCACCACCAGCGAGATGGGTGAGGTGGACAGGGCCGCGCTGGCACAGTTCCAGAGGCACTCCGGGTACAGGTACCAGTGCTGTCAGGGCACCACATGCCTCGTGGAGCTGGACGAGGAGCCGCCGCATGATGTGAACCCGGATGCCATGGAGATCTCCCTGACCTTCTCAGAGATGCTCGGGGCCAACATCATCGACGAGATCCACTTCATGAGGAAGATCGTCGTCGACGGGTCAAACACCTCGGGCTTCCAGAGGACCGCCCTCATCGCGACGGACGGGTCCGTGGATGTCGGGGACAGGAAGATCTCCATCCTGTCCGTTTGCCTGGAGGAGGATGCGGCGAGGAAGGTGGAGACCACCAAGAACGACGAGGTCCTGTACAGGCTCGACCGTCTGGGGATCCCGCTTATCGAGGTCGCCACCGGTCCCGACATGCGCACGCCGGAGGAGGTCATGGAGGTCGCCTACAGGCTGGGGACCCTGCTCAGGGCGACCAGGAGGGTGAAGAGAGGCATAGGGACCATCCGTCAGGACCTCAACATCTCGATACCCGGAGGAGCCCGCATCGAACTGAAGGGAGTCGGGGAGCTGAAGATGATTCCCGACTACGTCAGGAACGAGGTCAACAGGCAGAGGATGCTCATCAGGATCAAGGGGATACTGAACGACAGGGGCGTGCAGCCCGCCGCGTTCGATCCCGTGGATGTAACGGACATATTCTCGGACTGCGAATCCAAGGTCATTAGGGGCGCCCTGGACGACAAAGGCAAGGTCATCGCCGTCCGTCTGCCCGGATTCGCCGGTGTCATGAACGGTGACAACAAGACGCTCAGGCTGGGGTCAGAGATGGCCCAGCGCGCACGCACCAAGGGTGTGAAGGGGATATTCCATTCGGATGAGCTCCCCAACTACGGCATAGAGCAGGCCTATGTGGACAGGCTCAGGGAGTTCCTCGGTATGACGGAGGAGAACGACGCCTTCGTCATTTGCGCCGCCAGGGAGAAGAAGGCGATCGACGCACTGGAAGCCGCCGTGGTCAGGGCGAACGAGGCCCTCGTGGGCGTTCCCGAGGAGACAAGGGACCCGCTGCCGGACGGCACCACGAAGTACTCCAGGCCACTGCCCGGAGCCGCCAGGATGTACCCGGAGACCGATGTGCCCCCCACGCTCATCACCGCCGAGAGGCTCCAGGACATCAGGGACAACATGCCGGAATTCCCAGAGCAGATCGAGGCAAGGCTGGTCAACGACTACGGCATCAACGCCCAGCAGGCCAAGCAGATCGTCAGGCAGAGTAACGACGAGCTCTTCGAGAAGATCGCCGCGGACAGGGCCATGGCGCCGATCGCTGCCACGATGTTCCTCAACATCTACGGTGAACTGGAGCACGACGGGATCGACGTCGGCGTGTTCACCGACGAGGCGATCGTGGGGGTGTTCTCCATGCTCAAGGAGGGCCGTTTCGCAAAGGAGGCGATGCCCGCCCTGCTCAGGGAGATGGCCCTCGGATCCTCCGCTGAGGATGCGATCAGGAAGCTCGGCCTCGAGGCGATGGACTCAGATGAGGCAGCGAAGGTCATCGAGCAGATCGTCAACGAGCGTGCCGACTTCGTCAGATCCAAGGGCATGGGGGCAATTGGTCCCCTCATGGGCCCCGTCATGGGAGCGCTCAGAGGGAAGGTCGACGGCAAGCAGGCAAACGATCTGCTGACCGCCGCCATAAAGAAACTACTGGGCTGATCAAAACCACTTACCCGCCTCCGGGCGGGTCCCCACAATCCTCCCGGGCATCCCGGGATTCGAATGTGCCAGCATGTCTGTTGCAGGTCTTGTAGGACAGCATAGCTTAAATCCAAGTTCCAGTGTCGGCGCATCCGTGGAATTGGCCGAGACGAGCCATTGGTCTTGTCCGACCGGAAGGCGAAAGGTATGGACACGAGGACGAAGATAGGGTTCGTTGGAGCCGCGGGCGCCCTGATCGTCCTCTATTTCGCGTCCGGATCCCCGATCCCGTTGTATTCCGTATACCAGGAGGAGCTAGGGCTGTCCCATGGCCAGCTGTCCATGGTCTCCATGTACTACCTTCTGGGCACGGTCATCCCGCTGATGTTCCTGCCCCGCATATCGGATCATCTGGGGAGGCGTCCCGCCACAGTCATGATCCTCCTGGTGTCGATCTGCGGATGCATAACGTTCGCTTACCTGTCAAACCCAGAGATGTTGATGGTCGGAAGGCTCATACAGGGAATCGCCAGCGGCCTGGGGTCCAGCACCATCGCCGCGTATGTGGTCGACCTATCCTCGGAGATGCCGAGGTGGGTGGGTCCCATGATCACCAGCAGCGCTCCGACACTGGGGCTGTCCGTCGGGTGTTTCGTGTCCGGTGGGGTCTCGAATTTCACGTCAGTTTCTTCGGAGACCTATTTCGAGCTGGTTGCGGCAGTGGTGGTGGTCTTCATTGTCCTGGTGTTGCTCGCCGCGGAGACGATGCAGAGGAAGCCTGGACTCCTGAGGTCGCTGAGACCGAGGTTCACTCTTCCTTCGAATTCCCTGAGGCTCTTCGCCGCTTCATCCATGGTGTTCATCGGAACCTGGTCCCTGGGAGGTTTCGCGCAATCGTTCAGTTCCACTCTGGTGGCCGAGCAGTTCGGCATTCACGACACGTTCATAGCCGCTGCCGTGTACACATCCCTGCTCCTGCCAAACGTGGTGGGCAGCTTCTTCGCCAAGAGGTTGGACGTCAGAGTCGCCCAGAGGTGCGGGTTCGGGATCTTCACGTTGTGCGCTGTGATGATGTACGTCTCGCTGACGGTGCTGGACAGCCTCGGGTCATACGTGGTGTTCAGCATCATTGCGGCGGTCTGTCAGGGCATCGCATTCACCGGGAGTGTCACGGAGCTTCTGAGCAGGTCGACTCAGGCCCAGAGGTCCGGCGTGTTCTCGCTGATATACCTGACCTCGTACGGCGGTTCGGCGATACCCAACCTCGTCGTGGGGTTGATCCCGGGGGAGTACAGCCTATACACCATCCTCACCGGCTACGTAGTCCTGGTTGTCGCCATGTACCTGGTTATGCTGGCACTGTCCGCCAGGCCCTATCCGAAGGTCGAGGCGAGGGATGTTCCGATCGCCACCGACAGCCAGTGACCGCGTCTGTGGCCGGGTTTGCACAGCGGTCATTCTGGATCGATGAAGTTGGTCATGACCTGCTCCTCGTAGGTTGGCCTCATGATCCCCTTCTCTCTGCCGGCTTCGAAGCATTTCAGCATCCAGGCGATGTTCATGGCCAATGTGCGCATGGTCTGCATGCCCTCCATGTCCCTGCGGACCTCGTCAGGCGTGTTGCCGTGGACCTGGTTCCAGTACTGGGATGTCGCGATAGGCATGTTGCATATCGCGAAGTATTTGTTCAGACGGTCGAAGGAGGCAGACGCCCCGCCTCTGCGGCAGGACACCACCGCGGCCCCCACCTTTCCGGCCATCAGGCGGCCGTGCGAGTAGAACAGCCTGTCCGCGAAGGCACACACCTCCCCGGATGGTCCGGCGTAGTACACCGGCGACCCGAGGACGATAGCGTCGAACTCATCCAATCTGGCGCCAATCTCGTTGACGCCGTCGTCCATCACGCATTTCCCATTTTTCTTGCAGTACCTGCAGCTCCTGCATCCAGGGACGTCGTATCCGACGTGGAAGATCTCGCTCTCGACCCCTTCCCTCCTCAATGTATCGGCGATCTCCGTAAGCGCGGTGTATGTGCAGCCGTTCTCCTTCGGGCTGCCGTTTATCAGAAGTACCTTTGCCATAAGTAACACCCCCGGGTCGGCTCCGACCCCGACGTCCAATCGAAGCGTCATTGCCTATAGAAAGTGTTTGATTCGGCGCCCGGTCTTTCCGGCCCTTAACCAAGCGGCGGTTTCTTGTTCTCCTTATATAGTAGATTCAGGAATCGAATCCCGGTCATCATAATGCAGATCACAGTCATAGAGGGGAGTCCGCACCTCAAGGGTGCGTCGAGCACAATAGCCAACAGGTTCGTCGAGGGTGCGAGGGAGGCAGGTCACACGGTGGATGTGGTCGAGGCCGCCCGTCTAAGCATCGGGGCGTGCCGCTCCTGCAACTCTTGCGGATCATCGGGCCCATGCATCCAGAAGGACGACATGACCGACGTGCGCTCCAAGATCATGTCCTCGGACATGGTCGTGTTCGTGACGCCCAACTTCTTCTGCGGTTTCTCCGCACAGCTCAAGACCATCATCGACAGGTTCTACAGCTTCAGCGGCAACCTGAAGACAAGGAACATGAAGGCCGTACTAATCGCCACCTTGGCGGACAAGGAGGACTGGAACATGGATGCAATAAGGATCCAGTACGACGGGATGTGCCGTTATCTGAACATGCAGGACTGCGGCAGGGTCCTCGCGGTCGGATGCGGCTCCGCAGAGGCGGCCCGCGCCTCCAGATTCATGGAAGAGGCCTATCAGCTGGGCAGGTCACTCTGACCCGAACCCCTCTATCTCCAGGACGGACAGTCTCTCGAAGAACAGGCGCCTCTCCCCGAGCGTCCGCACTTCGTACCCCTCCAGGGCCTCCTCCAGGGCCCTGGGTTCCGTCAGGGATGAGACTACCACGACCACCCTCCCCCCGGGAAGGAGGTGCCGGGGCGCCCCGTCCAACAGTCTCGGCAGGGGACCGAGGCCGTCGGGGCCTCCGGACCACGCCTTGGCAAGGAGTCCCTCCTCGTCCACCGGGAGGTAGGGGAGGTTGAACACTATCGTATCGAACCGTCCGTCCACGTTCTCGTAGACGTCGCTCTCCGATACGTGTATGTCGACGCCGTTCGCAGCCGCGTTCCTTCTGGTCAGTTCGACGGCCAGGGGGTTTATGTCGACGGCAGTCACATCGCAGCCGTTCACGGCACAGTGTATGGAGACAACGCCTGAACCGCAGCCCACCTCCAGGATGCGCTCCCCATCGCGAACGACGAGTGATTCGATGAGGAGGATGCTGTCATCAGACGGGGGGTAGACCTCGGGGTTCTCGGAGATGTCGATTCCCGGTTCGTATTCCATGACCGGAAATCCCCTCATCCGTTCTTTACCGTTCCGAGGGACTCAGCTCGTCGCCGGCCTCTCACGCCCGCGCCTGTAGTGCTTCAGTCCGGTCTTGGCAAGCCAGATCATCAGTGCACCACCGACGATCTCAGCGATCACAAGGCTCCAGTAGATGGCGTCAAGGGAGACAGAGCTTGCGAAGAACAGCAAGACCACGATGAGGATGTTCCTGGCGAAGGATGAGAACATGGACACCTGCGCCAGGCGCAGGGACTGCAGGATCGAGGATCCGATGTCGATCAGCCCGATGAACGGTATGAGCAGGGCGTAGATCCTGAGGACATGGGCGAACACGGGCCTGTACTCCACCATGGATTCTGAGTATGTGAACGGGATTATCGCCCAGTCGGCGAAGACGAACAGAAACGCGGCGATCCCGACCATCAGCGCGACCGTCGTAACGAGGGAGTAGCGGTACCCCCTCTCGGCCTTGGGGATGTCGCCTCCGCCGAGTGCGGCAGAGCACACGGGGATGAGTGCGGACCCCACCGCCTGTGAGACCACCTGCGCGAGCGAGACGAATCTCCAGGGGATGCTGTAGAACATCGCGGCCGTGGTGCCTCCGCACGCGATTACGAAGATCTGCTGGACCATGCTCATTATGCTTATCAGGACGGACTCGGTCGCCCTCGGTACACCCACGGAGAGGATGCTGCGCATGTCATCCAGCCTTGGCCTCATGTCACGGAACGACAGCCTGAGGACCATCCTGCCGCTGTGATACCACCACAGCCCCAGGGAGGCGGATGCCACCGCACCTATCGCCGTCGCCCATCCGGAACCAGCCAGTCCCATGTCCAGGCCGTAGATCAGTATGGGATCCAGGACTATCGTGATGGCCGCAGACATGAGCAGTACAATCATCGACTTCCGGGCCGCACCTTCGGACCTGAGGATCCCGGAGACGGTGCCGTCCATTATGATGAAGACGCTGGCGAGGATCTGAGGCACTATGTACTCCCTGCACTCGGCACGGATGGCCGCGGCTCCCATCATGTCAACGCACGGGTTCACCACCAGCATCATGACCGGCGTTGTCGCAAGCCCCACGATGAGGGACAGCGTGACTGTCTGCGAGGCGATGCGGCCGCCCGATGCCGGGTCGTTCTGCCCCAGGCATCTAGCAATCGTCGTCGCGGCCCCTATCCCTATGCCGGTGCCGATCCCAGACACGATCCAGTACAATGGGGATATGGCCGATACCGCGGAGCTGGCGTCCGGGCCAAGGCCGGAGCACCAGGTTATGTTGGCGAAGATGTCGATCTGGACCACGAGATACGACACCACAAGGGGCATGACCATGGACCTGATCGCCACCTTCGGGTCTCCGAGCATTCTTTCGAGGTCCCTGGTCCTCTCCGCCATGGTCGATGTGACGCATTGTGACGTATATACGTCGGATGGTCCTCGGTCGGATTTACACAAAACCGCAGTCATCATGCTCGGAGGGGATGGAGTGGCCGCGATGGGCGCTCCGGGGCGGACCCGACGATGCCGTCGTCATCCGCCATGTCCCGCCGGGCAAATTCGCGCGATTCTCGCCAGGATGCCGTGCTCTTCATCGTTCTCTGAGGTACGCAAACCCATATAACGCCCCGCGGGGATGACAGCGCATGATCCAGCTGGACATCCTCGCGGTAGGCAACCTAGAACGCGACGACGAGGGGAAGATCCTGGAGGCGAACTCCACCTCCGTGCTCATACGCACCCCCGATCACATGATAGTCGTCGATCCCAGCACCAGGTATATGAGGCCCGCTGTGAAGACGTCGTTCAAGCAGATCGGCGTCTTCCCGAAGGACGTAGACACAGTCATCCTTACGCACACGCATCGGGATCACATCGAGAACCTGGACTTCTACAAGGGTGCCAAGGTCTACATCCATTCGGGGGCATCAGAGGAGGTCCCCGGGGCGGTCATCGTCGAAGACGACGATTTCGAGATATGCAAGGGCGTCAGGATGGTCCACACCCCCGGACACTGTCCGGAGGAGTGCAGCGTGTTCGTGGATGCCGACAGGCACTACGTTATCGCTGGTGACACCGTGCCGTTGGAGGACAACTTCGTCAGGAATGTGCCGCCCGCTGTTAACACGGATCCCGGCCTGGCTTTGGAAAGTATTAAAAGGGTCAGAAGGTACGCAGACGTGGTCATCCCGGGGCACGGATTCCCGTTCATGGCCGACAGGTGATAACATGATCCAGAGGGAGATGCCTGACACGATATTCTACGAGTGCCCCGTGTGCGACGACGAGACCGAGCACCAGATCCTCAAGGGGAGGATGGGCAAGGCCACGATAGAGGGCACGTTCAGATGCAGCGTCTGCGGACGCGTCACCAGTGAGACGATCAAGATCCCGGAGCTGCTGGAGGTCCCGGTCGTGTTCAGCGACGGGGACGTGTCCGAGACGACCAGGACCACCATCGAAAGCAACGACATCATCGCCATAGACGACGAGTTCGAGCTGGACGACGGACGTCTGGTCTGCGTCACCCACATCGATGTGGCGGACGACAAGAAGGTCAAGAAGGCACTGGCAACGGACGTAAAGAAGCTCTGGGTCAAGAGGTTCGACGTCCTCAGCGTCAAGGTCTCGGTGAACGATGGGGAGAAGACGTACCCCCTGAGGGTCCAGGCCGAGCCGGACGACGAGTTCGTTGTCGGGACACAGCTGGAGTTCGAGGACTTCGACTGCCTGATCCACGCCATCAAGACCAAGCACAGTCTCGTCAGACGCGGATCGGCCGAGGCCAGGGACATCACGAGGATCTACGGCAAGTACAGGAAGAAGAGGTACGACGTCCTGGATTTCGACGATGACGACGAGTTCGACGAGTCTGACTACATCATCGACGATGACGACGAGTTCGACGAGTGACTTCCCCGTCTTGAACCTGGATAGGTCGGGGTGGAGGGCCTGGTTGGAGGCCAACCATTCGAACAGCCGTGGCTGTTGGCTTGTGGTCAACAGGGGCGGTGACACAGTCGATGCACTTCCATATCTGGATGCGGTAGAGGAGGCTCTGTGTTTCGGTTGGATAGACTCCACCGTCATCCGGGAGGACAGGGTCCATCTTCAGAGATTTACCCCCAGGAGGAACGTGTCAAGATGGACGGAGTTAAACCTGGCTCGTTGCAGGAGACTGGAACGGTTAGGTCTGATGACGGATGCGGGCCGTGCCGTCATACCAGCAGAATGCTTCCAAATCGATTCAGAGATCATGGAGGCAATCCGTGCAGATCCCGTGGTCGCTGAGAATTTCCAAAGTCTGCCCGAACTCTACGTCAGGGTGCGTGTGGGGAACATACAGATAAAACGCGGCACCGACTTGTACAGGTCTAGGCTGGAACGCTTCCTGGACGACACACGTAAGGGAGTTCTCCGCGGGAATTGGGACGATGGCGGAAGGCTGCCGTGAACGGAAACGAGTCCACCCACCAGTCGTATCCGATATCGAAACGAGGCCGTCTGTATGCTCAAGCCCCGTCCCCGTCTTCGACCAGTATGTAGTCCAGGACATCGGCGATGTTCTCCGAGAATACGGTGTGGTTCGCCGCCTCCTGCGTATATACGTCGGTGGGGTTGAAGGCTATCGACAGGCCCGACTGCTTGAACATCCCGATATCGGTGAACGAGTTCCCTATGGACACGGTCCTTTCCTTGGTCGTTCCGTATTTTTCGATGTAGTGCCGCACGTTGATGCCCTTGTCCCTGAGGTCCACGTTCATCTTCCCCTCGCCTGTGAGGCGTCCGTCCTCATATGAGCAGAGCTCGTCCGCGACGTAGTCATCGAACCCGAACTCCCTGGCAAGCATCGCCGCCGCCAGGTCGATGCCACCGCTGACGATGACGACTTTGATGTGGCACTCGTTGAGGCAGGCCACAGTCTCCTGTATCCCCCCGATGAGGGGCATGTCCCTGAAGACGAGGGCGATGTCGTTCAGGGTCACGTCGGGCTTCTTCCCCATCCACAGGGAAATGTCGCGTCTCATGAATTCCGGTTCGTCGATCTCGCCGTTACAGAACGCCTGGTATGCCGGCTCGTTGTCCACCTCGAAGTGCTGGTGGACCCAGCACCAAGAGCTCCTCAGTTTGGTCAGGGTGCCGTCCATGTCGAAGCAGACGAGATCGTACTTCCTCATGCCAACCCGTACTCCCAACCCACATAAAAGATGATGCGGGGTCAGCGTCTCCTGATGCCGACCACGGCGATTACGAAGAACACGGCGGTGACGGCGAGGACGTATGCGATGCTGGTTGCCGGATCGAACGAGAAGTTGCCCAGACCGAGGTCGAATCCCATCTCTGTCCTGAAGGCATCAACCGTCTCCGCAGGTGCGCCCGCGAAGGCATCGGCGAGCGCGTCTCCGGCCAAGCTGTCGCGGAACAGCGCGGCCATGTGGCTGGCCGGTACCAGGGTACCTATGGTTTGCATAGCGGTGGGCATCGTCCCCATCGGCATGTAAATGCCTGCCAGGAATCCGATCAGGACGCTCACCACCGTGAAGAAACCGGAGAACGCGCCTGTGCTCCTCAGGTAGGAGGTGATGGCGTAGACGATGATGGATCCCGACAGGGACGACGGCACCAGCAGCGCGACGGATACCGCGATGCCTTCCGCGGACAGGGGGCATCCCGTGGCAGTCAGATACAGAACGCATATCGCCAAGGTCACCGAGCTCATGACCAGGCCCACCAGGAACGTGCTGAGTATGTACCCCCCGGCTATCTGTGCGGGGGTCATCGGGGTCACGAGGATGTCCCTGACCCTGCCGTTTGCCCGATCCTCGACCATGGTCTGGAGAGATCCGGCGGATGTGGTGACGGGGACGATCCCCAGTATGCCCGCAAGAACCCAGGCGTCTACCAGGCAGGACATCCCGTCCGTGTCCGGGAACGAATCAATCAGCATGTTGCGCAGGAAGAGCAGGTACAGCATAACGACGATCAGGACGGCCATGAGGGAGAACACCACGGCTCCCCTGTCGCGGAAGTAGCACATCATGTTCCTCCGCGTCAGACTCAGGACACAGCTCACTCCATCACCTCCCCGGTGATCCTTATGAAAGCGTCATCCAGAGTGCCGGTGCGGACCTCCAGCGACTCGATCATCCCGTCAAGCAGTGCGATGACAGGCACGGCGTCGACGGTGCTGCTCAGCGGGATCTCCACGGTGTCGTTGTGTACGCGGAACTCCAGCCCGGATCCTTCCAGCTTCAGGACGGTGGCATCCATGTCGATGGGTACCACGGTCATACTGTCTGAGCAGTACCTCTCCCTCAGCATCGACGGGGTGCCGTGGGCGACGATCTCTCCGTGATTGATGATCACGATGTCGTCCGCGTCCGCGGCCTCCTCCATGTAGTGGGTGGTCAGAAGAATCGTCAGGCCCTCGTCGCGTCTGAGGCCCGTGACCATGTTCCAGATGTTCTTTCTCGTCTGTGGGTCGAGACCCGCCGTGGGTTCGTCCAGGAGCAGGAGCCTCGGTCTGTGGACAAGCGCCCTGGCGATGTCCGCCCTGCGTCTCTGCCCTCCGGATAGTTTCCCGTACGGCCTGTCGGCGAACCCTTCCGAATCGGACACCGATATCGCTCTGGCGACCGCCTCTCTGAGGGACTGTCCGTCGAGGCCGTACATGCCTCCCCTGACCATCAGGTTTTCGCGGACGGTCAGCCTGTGGTCCATCATCGGGTCCTGGAACACGACCCCGATCTCCCTCTTCACCGAAGGGTCCGACACGCTCTTTCCGAACACCTCTACCTCCCCCGAATCGAACCCCAGGAGGGAGCACATTATCGAGATCGTGGTGGATTTCCCGGCGCCGTTCGGTCCCAGGAATGCGAAGAAGGATCCCTCGGGGATCTCGAAGGAGATCCCCCGTACAGCCTCCAGGTCGCCGAAAGACTTGCGGAGGTCACGTACGGATATCGCGTTCATCGCGTGTCCATATGTGGAGGCCAATTTAACACTAACCTTGAGGGTAATCATTCAATACCGACTCGCGCATCCCCTTCTCATGATAACGATCATCGGCACCGGGCATGTCTTCAATCTGGCGGAACCGGTGTCGTTCATCGTGAAGAACACCTGGCCCGACGCAGTGCTCATAGAGCTGGACGTCTCCCGTTATAACGCGCTCATGAAGGCGCAGGACGAAGGCGTCAAGCCCCAGGGCGAGCAGCAGATGTCCGCGATCTACAAGCAGACCGCGAGGTACCAGCAGAGGATGTCCGAGGAGTACGACACGCAGGTCGGAGGGGAGTTCCTGGCAGCAGTGAACACCGGGAGGCTGGCCGGAGCCGTCATAATCCCGATCGACACCAACGCCATGCAGGTCCTCAACGACATGTGGTCAGAGATGTCCCTCTCGGAGAAGATCCGTTACAGGATGTCCGGAATCTCCGACTCCATCGGCGGTAAGCGCAAGGTGGAGAGCGTCCAGTCAAGTTTCGCCCAGGACGAGGAGCGCTACATCGACGGAATGCGCAGGAAGTACCCCACGCTGGTCAGGAAGCTCATCGACGAGAGGAACGCCCATATGGCCGAGCAGATCAATCAGGCATCAGAGAAGTACTCCAACATGGTCGTCGTGGTGGGGGATGCCCATGTCGAGGGGATCTGCAAGCTCCTCAAGGATCCAGTGATCCGCAAGATTAGGCTTGCGGACCTCCGGGACAGGGATCGTATGGACAAGGTCAGGGCGATGGTCTGGAAGGGAGATGGAGAGCAATGATTGTGAAACTGTTGGCATACACGCCGAATGCGGACGCGATATGCGCGGCCGCCGGCAACTCCTGTTATTCCGAACGTGCCTCGCATGAGATTGTCGAGGACATCAACTCCGAGAAGGTCCTATCGAGGATAGTCGGGATGGGGCATCATTCCGTCATCGAGCATGCCGTTTTCACGTTCTCCGTCGAGGGGGTGTCGAGGGCGCTGACCCATCAGTTGGTGAGGCACAGGATCGCCTCGTTCTCGCAGCAGAGCCAGAGGTACGTCTCCCTGACCGAGCCCACATTCGTTACCCCTCACACAGTCGAAGGCGACGAGGAGGCGAGGAGGGTTTTCGACGAGACGATGGCCGTCATATGGGACGCCTACTCCAAGCTGGAGTCCATGGGGATCCCGGCGGAGGATGCGAGGTACCTCCTTCCCAACGGCTGCACCACGAACATAACCATCACCATGAATGCCCGTGAGCTGCTGCATTTCTTCTCGTTGAGATGCTGCAACCGGGCGCAGTGGGAGATCAGGGAGCTGGCGGACAGCATGCTGGAGCTCTGCAGGGACGTCTCTCCGGTGATTTTCAAGGATGCAGGTCCGCCATGTGCCAGGGGGCCATGTCCGGAGGGAAAGCTGTCCTGCGGGAAGCCCAGAAGGGGTTGATTCCAACCCATTCGAACGATTCCTGCGACAGATTATAATCAAGCTGTCGGTGTGAGGGCGTATGAGCAACTTCGACGACCTCTGCAGCGTTCTAGAGAACCTCGACCCCAGGACATACGGGGACCTGATGCTGAAGAAGACGCAGGACATCCTCATGGCCTTCGGCAAGATGTCGGAGGACGAGGAGGACTGTATCGCGCTGTACTGCGACTTCCTCCTATGCGCCGTCGCTGCAGACGGCGTGCTGACGAAGGAGGAGTTCCTGCTGGCGAAGCCGGTACTGGACCGGATGCTGGATGCCGACATAAGCTTTGAGGACGCCCTCAAGTACTTCGGAGAGTACGGTCTCGACAAGCCCGAGGGGTATAAGGACACCATGGACGCTATCGTGGACATGCTGGGCATGGTCTCCCCGGGACTAAAGGACGACATAATCCTGGTGTGCATGCTGGTCTGTGCCGTGGACGGGAAGATCTCGGACGATGAGAAGGCATGGATAAAGCGGCTGATAGAGTGAATCGGGAGATCTATCTCGCCGGCGGTTGCTTCTGGGGGCTGGAGAAGGCATTCGAAGGCATCGGCGGCGTGGTCTCCACAGAGTGCGGGTATGTCAACGGCGATCCCCGTTTCGTTCCGGACTACATGCTGGTCTGTTCGGGGAGGTACGGTTACAGGGAGGCGGTGAAGGTCGTCTATGACCCAGAGCTGGTTTCCCTCAGGGATCTGTTGCGCTGCTTCCTGTTCCTCATCGACCCGACCCAGGAGCGCAGACAGGGGAACGACGTCGGCATCCAGTATCAGACAGGTGTCTACTGGACGGACCACGATGACGCGCAGGCGGTGCGCGAGGTTTTCGGGGAGGAGTCCCCGAAGTATCCCGAGTTCCATGTGGAGTCGGGACCGTTGACGTTCTGGTCCCCCGCGGAGGAGTATCATCAGGGTTACCTGGACCGGAATCCGGAGGGGTACTGCCACATCCCGCCGTGGAAGATCGCCCTTCTCGAAACAGTGCTCGGCAGGAAACGACCGTTCCGTGAATCTCGAAGTTTATTCCCCCTTTGTTTTATAAACCCGCATCGGTTCGGAAACCATGAGTTGCTTCAACATACTCTGCGAGGTGCTTGAGCGCCTGGACGACGACACGTACAACGCCCTTATGGAGGAGAAGTCCTCCAGGATAATACCTGCCCTGTCGGAGATCACCGCCGACGGTCTCAGCGGTGTCCAGATCTACGTGGATTTTGTGATCTGCGCCGTTGCCGCAGACGGGAAGCTGACGGAGGCCGAGTACCAACTCATAAAGCCCATCCTGGACCTCTCCTTGGAGGCGGACGTGGGATACGGTGACGCCCAGAAGTTCTTCTACGACAACGGTCTCGACAAGCCTGAGGGTTACAAGCAGTCCATGGATTACATTGTGGATCTCCTGGGCCTGGTTTCGCAGGAACTGAAGGACGATATCGTCCTCCTGTGCATGCTGGTCTGCGCCGTCGACGGCGAGATGTCAGACGAGGAGCGTGAATGGATCCAACAGCTCATCGAGTGAAAGCCGGTCCACGCCGTTTCGAATCCTACAAATCCCTTTCCCGCCTCGGCGGATCGCGATCCGCATCGATTTGCGAGTGCTGCCTTTCGGCTGGAATCTTTAAATATCACATCCCCTTAATCGGGTTCACTCGGTGAATGATATGGGAAGAATAAGACCCACCTACATCAAGAGAGTGTCTATCGAGCTC
>CALUNK010000033.1 GCA_944321985.1 Candidatus Methanomethylophilaceae archaeon | reverse complement strand
TTCTTCAGCTGCTCGGCCTGCTCGGCGGGGAACAGTTTGTTGATGTCGATGACGAACCTGGGGTCGATCTCGTCGATCAGCTCGTCGTCTCCGGAGTAGACTTTGACGTAGGAGTCCCAGGCGAGAGCAGGGTTGATCTCAGCCATGTGCTCCTGAACGACTGCTCCTCCGGGAACGGTGTGGTTGACGGTCTCCAGGTAGTTGTTGATTGTCTCGGGGGTGACCTCTTTTCCGAGCCTCCTCTCGATGGTCTGGTGAGGAGAGTCGAGTCCGACGAGGATGGTCCTCCTGATGTCGTCCCAAGCCTGCTGGATAGCGCAGTTGTTGACGCAGTGGAGATCATCAGCCTCGGCGTAGATGTCGGTGTGGGAGAGCTGGTAAGGCATCCAGCTCCTCTGTCCGAGCGGAACTCCGATGTCCTCGTTGAGCATGGGGATTCCACGCTTCTTGGCGATCTCATCGGCCGCCTTCTGGAACTCGACTTTGGATTTCGACTGCCTCCATCCACCGAAGCAGTAGTATTTGGTGCTGATGTCGGTGGGCTCTTCCTTGAACTTCTTTTTGCATGCTTCCATGAACAGCTTCTCTTTTCCTGCCATGGTAATCACTCTCCCTTAACCTTCCAGGGCTGGTAGCCGCCCAGGGTCCTCAGCTTGTGGATCCTGAGTCCGTACATGGTGACCTCTTTGTCGTCCCTCATGTCGACTCCGTCAGCTCTGAAGATGGTTGTCCTCTTCTTCAGGTCGGACATTGCAGCGGGCTTTCCGACGGAGATCCTCCTGTCGAGCGGAATGGCGACCTGGTCTTTCACATAGACGACCTCTTTCTTCTCGTCGTCCCAAACGTACCTCTGCCAGGCGTCGAACATCAGTCCGTGCTCGTCGAGACGGCAGGCGTGTCCGTGCACAGTGGCTCCCCTGATACCGGTGAGGGCGGGGTCGAAGGTCTCGTTGTCGATGTACTCCTTGGCGAGAACCTCAAGGTCCCTCTCACGGACCTCGATGATCTGCCTTCCGGAAAGGGTTCCGGTGTCGATTCCCCTGTACCTGGAGAGGTACATCCAAGCCCTCTGGTAGGGCGAGATGGGGGCGAAGTAGACGGAGTCGGTGAACTGGATGTACCTGATCCTGTCTCCGTGCTTGGCTCCCTCGATGGGGGTCACGAGTTTCCTGATGGGGCAGTCGGGCTCCTTTCCCTCCTCGATTGGGGGGTGGATGGACTTGTAGTCCTCTCCAGGGTTCCTGTGTCCCATGATCCTGACGACGTCGTCCATGGAGACGTCGCGAAGTTTCTTCAGTTTGACTTTCGGGTCCATGTATCTGCGCCTGTTTTTAGCAGGTGTGGTGGATCCCGGATAGAACTGCCTCTTGTAAGCTGCCATTTTATTCACTCCTGTAATCATGAAGCGTGGGCTTGTATTTCGAGTACCTTCCGACCTGAAGCGTGTAACCGTGCTCAATGGTAGCATCACACGCCTCCTTAATCTCCTCCAGCCTCTTGTCCATGGTTTCCTCATCCTCAACATCCAACTCGATGTAGAACCCTCCGACCAGATAGCGAAGCTCGACTTCCTGGCCCCCAACGTGAATCACCTTGCGCTCAGAATGATTGTTGGGAAGACCCTTACCTGGTCCGCTGTTAATCGTCTTGGGAAGGCTCTCGCCAGTCATGTTGATCTGCCTGATGTTCGGGATAACATCCAGGGCATTGAGCACCCTCTCAGTCGTCTCCGCACTGAGCAGGCGGTTGGTGAGGATCTGGACTTCCGGGAGCGGTACCCCGGCATAGTCGGCTGCGGGAGCGGATTTACTCGTCATACTCATACCTCACAGTTTCTTCTTCACCTTCTTGGCCTCGGCAGCAACATACTGCATGGGCTTGCTGAACTCTTCGATGTCTCCGAAGACCTCTTTGAAGAGACCGGATGTAGCCTCAGCAGAGAAGGTCTGGGTTCCGCCGTCCAGACAGTTTCCTGCGGTGATGGCGGGAATCACGACGCCCTTGGCGTGCCTGGTAACGACGTGGTTTCCGTGGAACAGACCGGGTCCGCCTCCTCCATAAATGGAGTGAGAGAAGAAGGACATACCGACTCCGACACCCTCGGCCCTTCCGTAGTCGACACCGGGAAGTCCGGACTCGTGCTCGAGAAGATCGTTGTAGTACAGGATGGTACTAGGAACACCCTGGGCGGCCCTGGCGGCTCCGACGTTGACCATAACGGCGGCGACCATTCCGGCAGCAGCATAGGCGTTCCATTTCGGAAGGTCATCAGTGGTGTAGACCTTGTATCCACTGGGCAGGGTCTCTTTCACACGAATGACTCCGTCGTCAATGGCCCTTCCCATCAGAGACTCAATAACAGTTCCGACAGTTCCGGTCTTTCCGTTCTTTTTGACGATGTTGTAGACCATGTTGTCAGCGTTAAGTCCCTGGTATGCGAGGGAGAGCAGAGCACCCCTCTCGAAGTTACCGATGGTGTCTCCCATCTCATAGGATCCGCACTGCTCGAAAATGGCGGAGAGAGCGGTTCCCTGCATAGCGTTCCTGTTGACAAGAGAGACAACGTGGTTGGCCATGATGTTCCTCAGGGCGAATCCGGCACCCTCGTTGTTCTGAGGAACCTCGAGAATGGATTTGACGTTGGCGCCCTGGAATGTGATGGTCTGGGGGTACCTTCCCCAAACAGCGGCTTTGACCATGTTGGCTTTGTACATCGGAACATCGAAGGTGTCGATGATGGCCTCGGTGGTCGCAGCAGCAGTAACGGTGAATCCGGTTGTGTACTCGACACCGGCGTCCATCCTTTCCTCGGGAACGATGACGACCAGGTTCTTTCCGCCAGATTTGACTTTGACGACAGTGCCGTCTCCATCGTAGACCTGAACTGCGTTCTTTACGATCTCGGCGATCTTGTCCGCGTTCTCTACGAGAGGGATGTCGATCTCCTTTCCCTTGATGACAACTCCGCCTCCAGTCATGGAGCCAGTTTTGAGGGCTTTCTCGATGCCGGCCAGGTTGACGGCGACGGTCCTCTTAGTCAGGGACACGATCTTCTTGATCGCGTTGTTGCGCAGCGGACTGATGGCTTCAAGCGGTACATCTTTAGCGATGCGTTTGCCGCAGTCGTCATACAAGTCAACTACGTCCTCGTATTTTGGCATTTCATACCTCCTTGTTCATTTTGCCGGCCCTTTCGGACCGGGCATCCCCTTGCAATCGGTATAACCTGCTCTCTGAATATAAAACAATGGGAAAAACAGCGTTAAATTAATGAAAACCGTTATAAATCGAGCTCCGGCGGAACCCGCGTGTTACGCGGATTCAAGGTTTCCGTTCTTGTTATTTTATTTAAATATGGGCATGAGCCAGCACCACCGCATAACAAACTATCTGCGATGGTGCTGTAAGTGATACTAAGATGTTTGTAAGTGTTACTTGTCTTAATCACGCTTAGCCTTGGTCATAACGCCAGTTTCATACTTCTTCAAATGTTCAACGAAATCGGGAATCATGGCGTATGGGATTCCAGCTGCCATCTCGTCAGCAGCCATCGACGTCTTCTTCCTGCATCCGAAACATCCCAGAGAGATGTTGGGCTTACCAGTGCATATTGGGACGGACACGATGTCTTCACAAGCACACTGGAACGGTGATGTGGAGAACTGGACCCTTCCGCCATCCTTGGCCGTGGCGAGGGGGACGATCCAGTAGATCCTCTCGGGGATGTCCTCGATCGTCACCACGTCTGGGACGAAGTCCGCGTCCTTCAGTGGGCACACGATCTCGCCCTCGCTCTCGAACGGGGGCACCAGGCGGTCGCTGATCATCTTGCCGGCGGCCGCGGGCGAATCGTGAATGCCGATTCCCGCATGGAAGTCTCCCGTCGCGACCTTCTCGGGGGTCGCGGTCATGTTCAGGGCTGAGCATCCGACCATGCAGTTCTGCGATTTCAGGGGGAGCTTCAAGGAGGCTCCGTCCCTGGCCTTGAAGATCGCCTGGCAATGGCTCATCTGGGCCTCGGGCTCCGTGTAGCCCTCCGGCCAGGCCTCCCCCTTGCGGACGAGCTTGACGGCGACGGGCTCTCCCCTCAGCCTGAGGATGTTCTTCAACGCCTCGGCGTACTCTTTGTTCTTCTGGAGAATTTCGGACATGATAGGGTGGATTCAGATTCGGCATATTTATTGATTGTAAAATGGGGCGAAAGTTCAGTGGCGTTAGGCAGACCACCCGCATGACGCATCGAGGCTTTGCCTGGAACGAAGACGCCGGACTGCACGGGCCCCAGCCTCCGCGTCGAAGAGGACGGACGACCCATCGGGGGCCTCCGGGCGAGGCCCTGCTCACTCCACCTGGGACGAGACCAGGTCCTCAACAATGTCGAGGAACTCCTCCTTCTTGTCCGGAGGAATCGTGGCCCCTGCCGCCACTGTGTGCCCTCCGCCGTAGCCTCCCACCAGCTCCGATGCGGTCTTCATGATCCGTGAGAGGTCCAGGCCCCTGTCGACGAGGCTCCTGTCCGCCCTGGCGGACACCTTGGTGCCATCGTCCGAGTCGGCGAAGGCGATTATCGGTATGTTCCTGGAGCACTCGCCCGAGCTCAGGATCATGCCGGCGACTATGCCGACCACTGTCTCCTTTATCTCGGAGCCGGCGTCGAACCACTGGATGAAACGCCTCTCCCTCAGCAGGTGGTTGTCCCTGATGTACATCATCGCCGACGAGATGTGCTTCCTGTGCTCCGCGCGGTTCCTCTCGGCGTCTTTCAGAGCAGTCATGTCGCCGCGGCATATCCTCAGGCCGGTGTCCGCGTCTTCGTAGCGCCCGCAGGAGTTCAGCACCGTCGCGAACTCCTTGGCATCCCTCAGGCCGGTTCCCTCAGGCTCGTTGGGGAACCTGTACATCTCGCCGAAAGCGCGCTCCCTGTCCCCTTCGGGCATCATGTCCAGGATCGCCTCAGTAGCCCTCTCCTTCTCGTCCCGGGTCAGGTCGTCCCAGCATCTCCACCTCCCGCCCTCCTTGCCCCTGATCCCCACCCTGTCCAGGAACTGGAGGCATGCGGCGGCGTTGTCGCTGAGCCCGGGGATCTGCGGATCGCTGCTGAACTGCAGGTACTGGTTGATGGCGCGGGTCTCCCTGCCGAAGAACCTCAGGTCCTGGTCCACGACCAGGTCCCCGTTGGCCTGGGCGTCTGCCATCACGGTCCTGTTCAGGCTGACCAACGCTGAGTGCCCCGAGTCCTGGAAGTCCCCGACCGCACCGACCACCGCGAGATAGGCCAGGTCGATGTTTGCCGGATCGACCGCTTTCGAGAGGAGGTAGGTCATGCCGGCGCCGCAGATCTCGTAGGAACCGTCCATGCCGTACATGTGGGGATTCAGATGGCGGATCCCCATGAAGCTGTCCAGGACGGTCTGCTTCTTCCTCCAGCGCGGATCGGGCACGTGGTGGTCGGTGACGACTATCCCGTCCCTGTCGAACTCGGACAGATAGCCGCTGCCTAGGTCGCATATCCAGACCACGTCCTCGGTGCTGGAGTTTATCATCTCCACCGTCTCCTCCGCGATCTTCTTCTCGAACCTGACCGTGTGCTCCTTGCCGAGCCTCTCGGCGGTGATGTCGGCTATCGCGCCGGCGGATATCCCGTCGGCGTCTATGTGCGAGATCACCAGTATCGTGGCGGCATCGCGGAGAGCCTGCGCCGCGGCATCCAGATCCCTCTGCATCCTGCGGAGGTCACCAGCGGTAGCCGGCATGCTCCCTCACCAGTCTGTCGTAGATGATGTCGGCTATCCTCTCTAGGTTCACGGTGTCCGCACGGTTGTACTCGGTGAGGATGTCCAGCGCATCCCTGTCGCCGTGCTTCTCCCAGAACTTCCAGAGGCGCACCGCCTCCGCCCCGTCCACGCCCTCGATCTCCTCGTCACGGGTTATACCGAGCTGGATCTCCAGGGGCTTGAGGCCTCCCCTGTACCCGACCTTCCTGGAGGCGAAGCGCAGGTCGAACTGCGGTATGTCCCAGTCGACCTCGGGGAAGCTGTTCCTGAGCACCGGCACGTCGAAGCAGCTCCCGTTGAAGGTCACGAGGATGGCGGCGCCGTCCAGCGCCTCCGAGAGGGCCTGGGGCGTGAGGTCGATCCCCTCCGTAAGGGTCACCGTGTCCCCCGGCCTGTGGATCGTGACGACGGTCACCAGCGCGTCCCTGGAGAGCCCGTCAGTCTCGATGTCCAGGTAGGCCGCCCTGTCCCTGAAGCGGCGGTACAGCCTCCACACCTCCCCCTTTGGCATCATGTCCGCAAGGGACCAGACGTCGCCGTCATCCAGGAGCTCGGACGCCTGGGTCAGCAGCACGTCGCCCCTCTCCTTCGCCTCCGGCCTCATGGCCTTCACTGTCTCGGAGGACAGGAACTCGTCCCAGCTGCGGACGCCATCCTCCCAGATCGCCCTCTCCTTCTTGGCGCCGACGGACGGCAGTATCTGGAACGTGTGAGTTATCATGGACGTGCGGGGTACATTCTACATGATGATAAGCTTGTCCTGGGCATCGGCGTAGCAACAGGGAAACAGGTAAGTTCGAAACGATGTGCCAGACCTCGGGAGGACGACCCATCCAACAACAATCCGTGGTTGTTTATGCCCGAACGGGTAGCATGGAACCCCTTTTAACCACAGTCCCGGATTGTGATGACATGAGATGCACCTACTGCGGACACGAAATCCCCGCCCTCTATCCGTTCTCGATGTGCCCCACATGCGGACAGCCTGTGGACAGACCCGTCGCCAGCGGAAACTGAGACGAAAACCCGGCCCCTCCGCTTGCTTATCCAGGGGCCGGGAAGCATCTTTCATAAGCCCGTTCGCTCTTCACCGACAAACATGAGGTACAAGGAGATACTCCCGGGAGTCCGCATCACAAGCGACAGGTGCCTCATACTGGAGGAGGGCCCCACGGTCGTCATGGGGGACCTCCATCTTGGCTACGAGCGCGCCCTCGAGCAGGAGGGCATGTACATTCCTAGGATCAACACGGAGTCCATCCGCGACGCCCTCAACGAGATCCTCTGCAGGTACGAGCCGGAGCGCGTCGTCCTTCTCGGGGACATCAAGCACGACTTCAAGCGCGCCGGATTCGAGGAGAAGCTCGAGGTGCGCAGGATCATAGGCCTCCTGGCCGAGGCCGCCGAGACCGTGGTCATCAAGGGGAACCACGACAACTACATTCAGAACATAATAGGGGACCTGGGGATACTGGCGCTCGACAGCGTGGACATCATGGGCTACCACCTCGAGCACGGCCATGTGGACTCCGGGATCAGACCGGTGATAATCGGGCACGAGCACCCGTCCGTCAGGATCCCCGGCGCAGTCGGAGGCGGGATGAAGATCCAATGCTTCGTCCACGCCAAGAAAGACGGGGTGATCGTCCTTCCGCCGTTCAGCCCGTTCTCGTCCGGCAACGACCTGGTGCTGGACAAGGATTGCGTAATGGCCCCTGCCCTGAAGAACTCCGACTTCGCTTCCGCGGAGATCTACGGCGTCACGGACATGGGCCTCATGGACCTGGGAACCCTGAGGGACCTGTCCGACGTCGTCCTCTGACCCGGAGCTGTGATGTCGGTCCTCTCTTTAACGCGCGCGTAATATAGCAACGCGGCCGATGTCCCCTTTGTTTTAATATGAGAAAGACATTGCTTCAAACAAGGAGATATTCAAAATGACAATGACTCCTAAAGAGAGAGTACTCGCCGCGATGAAACAGGAATCTCTGGACAGGCCCCCCGTGGCCATCTTCACCCAGTCCGCCACCCTCGGACAGATGGAGAAGACCGGAGCTGCCTGGCCCGAGGCCCACAAGAACGCTGAGCTCATGGCCAAACTCGGAGCCGCTCAGGCCGACATTTTCGGCTTCGAGTGCTGCAGGGCACCTTTCTGCCTGACCGCTGAGTCCGAGAGGCTCGGTGCCACCGTCCAGGTCGAGAAGAAGGACGCCGCCCCCATGATCAAGGCTCACCCCTTCAAGTTCGACCCCATGACCAGCGAGTACGACGACCCCGCCAACCTGATGGCCCCCGAGGAGTTCGTCCAGGGAGGCAGGCCCGCCATCGCCATCCAGGCAATCGAGATGCTCGCCAAGTCCCACGGAGAGAACTACGCCATCGTCGCCGGAAACACCGGACCCTTCACCCTGACCGGAAACCTCGTCAACACCGAGAACCTGGTCTTCGGAATGATGATGTGCCCCGAGGAGGTCGACAAATGGGTCGACGCCGTCAACCCCATCGTCACCGCATACACCCACGCCCTGATGGACGCCGGTGCAGATGTCGTTCAGTGCTCTGAGCCCTCCGGATCCACCGACATGCTCGCCCCCGACATGTTCGATGAGGCCGCCGGACACCACGTCAAGACCGCCCTGAAGCCCAAGGAGGGCAAGTACACCGTTCTCCACATCTGCGGAGACACCTACCCCATCCTCGACCAGATGGCCGCCACCGGAGTCACCGGAATCTCCATCGAGGAGAAGGTCGACCCCTTCAAGGCTGTCGAGAAAGTCGGCGGAAAGACCGTTCTGGTCGGAAACGTCGGATCCGTTAGGCCCCTGTTCCAGGGAACTGTCCAGGAGACCATCGATGGAACCAAGAAGTCCGTCGATGCCGGATTCAACGTCATCTCCTCCGGATGCGGAATCGCTGTGGCCACTCCCGATGAGAACATGAAGGCCATGGTCGAGACCGTCAAGTCCTACGGAAACTGAATCTGAGGATCTAACCAAACCACTTACCCCCTTCGGGGGGTCCTTCTCCCGTATCCTGTCTCACCCTTGACCCCCTCCCAGGATCTCGTTTCGCAACATGACCGCACTTCTGCCACATAGACGGCATGCGACCCCATCAGCAAGTCACCGGCATGGGAACGTTTCGTGCGATCGACCGATCAGGGGAAATCATCACGTTTCTTTCGAGGGACCGCTGTGCGAGCGGGAGCGCCTGACAGGATACAGAGGCTTCATCCCCCCCCCCCGATCTGGTTGCGTTGTGGCTGAATCGGAAGCCGAAGAGGATGCCGTGCGGTCGCCGGATCCTGGAAGTCCGCGTCGACAGTATGGAAGAAATAAGGCCGGCGGTCACCCGCCGGAATTGGTTTTTCAGTCCTTCATCAGTGTGTAGAGGACGGCCTTCTGGGCGTGGAGCCTGTTCTCCGCCTGGTCGAAGACCACGCTGTGCGGGCCCTCGATGACCTCGTTCGTGATCTCCTGACCCCTGTGGGCGGGCAGGCAGTGCATCACGATGCATGTGGGCTTCGCGATGGAGAGCAGCTGATCGTTGATCTGGTACGCCTGGAAGAGCCTGATGGCCTCCTCCTCCGGGGTCTTGTCACCCATGGAGATCCATGTGTCGGTGTAGAGCACGTCCGCATCCACGCAGGCCTCCTGGGGGTCGTGAGACGCGATGATCTTGGATCCGTTCTTCTCGGCGATCTTGGACGCGTTCAGCATGATCTCCGCATTGGGCATGCGGACCGCGGGACAGCAGGCGACCATGTCGATGCCCATGATGGCGCATGCGTAGAGAAGGGAGTTGCAGACGTTGTTCCCGTCCCCGAGGTAGACGAGCTTCTTGCCGCGGAACCCTCCCAGCTTCTCCTTGATTGTGACCATGTCCGCCAGGGCCTGGCAGGGGTGCTCAAGGTTGTCGAGTCCGCTGATGACGGGGACGGTTGCCCATTCGCCGAACTTGTCCATCATCTTGTAATCGAATGCCCTGTACATGATACCGTGGACGAAGCGGCTCATGACCCTGGCCGTGTCCTCGATCGTCTCGCTGTGAACGCCCATCTGCATCTTGGACTCGTCAATGTACAGTGCGTGCCCTCCGAGCTCCGTGATGGCGACGTCGAAGGATATCCTCGTACGGGTGCTGGGCTTCTCGAAGATCATCGCGAGGGTCTTCCCCTTGAGGGGGTCGCCGTGGTGTCCGCGCTCTGCCTTGAGCTTGATGGCGAGTTCCACAAGCTGAGGCCAAACATCCTGCATGTCAGAAACTGATATCAGGTCTCTCTTTGCCATGCGTGGGCATTCGAAGGAATGTATTTTACGATTATGTGCAGCAATGGACAACAGAAAAAACGCTTGTCCATCTCCAGACAGATGTCATCTCTTGACGATTATGCACACCACGTCCTCATCGGCGACGACGTGATCCATACCGACGGTCTGACCCGGGAACTTGGCGCTCTTTCCCCACACCATTGCGTAGCGGAAGTTGTTCCTGAAGTCCCTGTGGATGAGCTCGCACACATCCCCGATGGTGTTCCCGCGCTTGACGATGAGCGGGATGTCCATGTCCGCCTCCTGACCCTGGGGTTTCAGATATATGCGGATCATGTCGATCGTGTCGTATATGGCCTGCTTCAGGTCGTCTATGCCGTAACCGGTCGCGGCCGAGATGGGCACGCAGCGGTACTGCTTGTGCATCTCGAGGACGGATTCGAGCTGCCCGGGCTTCGCCAGATCGACCTTGTTGATCGCCATGACGGCCTTGATGTACACCCTGTTGCCGGCGAGCACGTCGAGCATCTGCTCCACGTCGATGTCCTCACGGACGACGACTGTGGCGTTGACGTGGCCGTACGCCGAAGTCATGTCCTTGATGGTGTCCACATCAATTTTCGTCAGCTTCAGCGTGGGCTTGACCAGTATCCCCCCGTGGTCGGAGTGAGTGATGACGACGTCCGGCCTCTTCTGGTTCAGACGGATGCCCGCGTTGTACAGCTCCTTGAACAGGACGTTCATGTTGGGGTTGAAAATGTCGACGACCAGGAGGATGACATCTGCGGACCTGGCGGCGGCAATGACCTCCCTCCCCCTCCCCTTTCCGCGGGAGGCGTCCTTGATCAGTCCGGGCATGTCCAGGATCTGGATCTTGGCGTGGTTGTACTCCATGACTCCGGGAACGACGTCGAGCGTCGTGAAGTGGTACGCACCGACCTCCGATTTGGCCCCCGTGAGCTGGTTCAGAAGGGTCGACTTTCCCACGGAGGGGAATCCGACCAGGGCGACGGTCGCGTTCCCGGCCTTCTTGACGTAGAAACCCTTGGTGGGCGCCTTGGAGGAGCGTCTCTTCTCCTCCTCGAGAGTGAGCTTGGCTATCTTCGCCTTGAGCTTGCCGATATGCGCTTCGGTAGCCTTGTTGTACTTGGTCTTGGAGATCTGGTCCTCCAATTCCTTAATCTGCTCCTCGATGGTTGCCATGGCTCGCTCCGGGAATCTCGCATGCCCAACGCGTATTAAGCATTTGTTCAGCTCGAATACATCTGCAGGTACTCCTTCACCTGCTCTACGGCCCTGTCCGAGTCGATCTCGCCGTCCAGATAGGCATCCGCGATGTCCCTTACGTTGGCCCCTATGGTGGAGATGTCCTCCTCCATCCACTTCTGAACGAGCCCGTCGATGGTATCGTCCCCAAGATAGTCGCACGCATCGTAGGTGGCGTCGCCGAAGATCCTCACGAAGTCCTGCAGCGAGTATATCCAGTCCCTGATGTCGTTCATCTCGTCTTCGTCCTTGGACATGGAGTCCGCCTGGTCGACCAGGAGGCCGCTGACGTGCATGAAATCCGTGCACAGCTCCAGCTGCACCCTGATGTCGGGCTCCACCTCGGGGTAGTCGAGCAGAAGGTTGAAGAGCGTCTCCGCGACGATGGCGGCGTCCTCGGGCACCCTGATAAGCTCCGGCGTCTGAGCCAGGGCGTAGAATAGTGAGCAGATGAGCATGTTGGGGCCGGATTCGTCGTCGTACTCCTCGATCAGCCTGGCGATGTCGGTGATGCCGCCGGAGTAGGCCTCCCCCTCGGATATGCAGTCGACCAGCCATCCCGTGACCACGTCGTGCATGCACTTCTCGATCTCCCCGTCGGACTCCTTGTTTGCGTCCAGGAGCGTTGCGAGCTCCTCGGCTGCGCCCTCGGGGTCCCCCTCGATGAGCCTCGCCTCTATCCTCTTCACATCCGGGTACCATGGCCGCCCGCTGTAGTCGACGGGTTCGTACGACTCGTCGCCGATGGCTCCGGAGAGCCTCATGGCCGACTCGACCACGGGCTCGACAGGAACGGCGTTCTCCACCGCGACTTCCTCGAATCTCGTTCCGCAGTGCATGCAGTAGTTGCACTCGTCTTCATCATCGATCAATGTCCTCTTCTCGCAAACGGGGCATATCAGGGTCAGGATGGCCATGCCCTCCCCATGGTCGTCCAGCGTTAAATCCCCCACGGTCTGGCGACGTCCGTTGGACGGGGACGACGGCCCTTCCCTCCAATGCCTTTATTAATTGCACCCGTTACCTATGGCCAATGACTGAAACAGCGGAGGGAAAGAAATCTCTGATGGGCGGACTCGTCTCCGATTTCAAAGCCCTCACCCCGAAACAATGGCTGGGAATCATCGTCGCGATAGCCCTGGCGCTGATCCTCGCGATCTACATGGGGACCCAATGCCTCGGATTCCTCATCGTGGCCATCGTGCTCTACATGATCCCCCATCTACTGAAGGTCACGTCGGTCAAGGTCAAGACGGTTGTCGGCGTGGTGTTCATAATCGTGGCGATTCTGGTGGGGACGTTCGCGTTCACCGGAACAGCCAATGCCATGGAGAACGAAATCGACGTGGACGGCGAACACATCAGGGACATAACCTACGATCAGACCACGGACACCCTAGAGTTCTACGTCCTCCCCGATCAGGACAGCAACGATTGGGAAGTCAAGGTCCGCTACGTCCCCATCGAGAGCATACCGTTCGGAATGTACCCGCTGTCCTCCCAGAACAATCTGGTCGAACGGACGGCCGAACAATCCGAGATGACGGCGATGTCCGACAACTGGTATCGTGTGACGCTGAGCGGCCTTGGGTTCAACGAGGGCAATTACTACCAGGTTGTCATCGGAATCCTGAACAACAAGACGGGCGAGAACCAGGAGGTCACCCAGTCGGTCGTCGAACAGCACGGATTCTGGTACAACGACGGCGCGGACACCACCATGCTCACCTTCATCGGAACCGTGTACAACATCGCCTACTCGTCCATCCTGTTCTTCATGATCCTGGTGTTCTCCGCCATGATGAGGAGCAGCGCCGAGAAGACCCGCGCGAAGATGGAGGCCGAAGGAAGGCTGTACCCCCAGGGATACGGGAGGTGCAAGCAGTGTGGCGCCATGGTCCTGCCCGGAGAGGTCAACTGCAGGAAGTGCGGCGCATACATCGACGTCCCCGACGAGCTCAGGGTGAAGAAGAAGGACTTCTTCCAGTGCTCTGAGTGTGGCGCGGAGGTCCCGTCCGATGCGACCGAGTGCCCGAAGTGCGGCGCGAAGTTCGACGAGGCCCAGGAGAACGTCGTCGTCCACGCGGACGGATCCGAGGACGTCTCCACGGAGAACGTCGTCTGCCCCGAGTGCGGAAGCACCGTGCCCTCCAACGCGGACTGGTGCCCGAAGTGCGGCAAGATGCTCAAGGACTACAAGCAGTGAGAGTCTCAATCCCGGCGTGAACCGCCGGGACCCTTACCCTCCGGCGACGGAGGGGCATCGTTTTTTCATCCGTTCTCGAAAAATCGGTAAGATGTTTCCGCGCAGGGCTCAACCCTGCGCGGGTGGATTGTGCTCACTTCTTCCTCTTGCGGAAGGTGACCTTCGAGTCCTTCATGTTGATGACGGCGTCCTCGAGCTTGGTTATGAGGTCGCTCGAGGTCTGGATGAGGTCCCATCCCACCTGCTTCGCCATGACGGCCTCGCCGTTGATGAACAGCCTGGCGCTGATGCTGTACTTGCAGCTGTCACCGTCGTCGTTGTACCTGGACACGTGCATGTTGAAGGACTCCGGCTTGTAGATCTTGGAGATCTTCGCCACCATGTTCTCGATGTCCTTGTAGATGGCGTCCACGGCGTCCTTCTCGTCATCCTCCAGTCCGCTGATCTGCACGAAGAGCATGTCCCTCTCCCTGCAGGCCGCCAGAAGCTCGATGATGTCGTACTCTGTTATGACACCCACCAGATCCTTGCCCTCGACCACGGGGAGGGTGGAGATCTTGTTGTCCATCATCATGTCGACGGCGACGGAGATGTCGCTGTCCCACTGGATGGTCTTGACGGATGTCAGCGCTATCGACTCGACGGTGATCTGGGAGCGCGAGCTCTTCTCGAGGTCCCCGATCGTCTTGTTGTCCTTCTTCCAGTTGTTGTCGATGATCTCCCTCATTCCGACGATACCGACAACGTTGTTGGTCTCGTTGACGACGGGGATTGTCCTGTAGTCCTCACGGATCATGATCTCCAGCGCGTCGTCCATCAGATCGTTGACCTTCACGGACTCGACGGGGTTGCTCATGATCTCCCAGACCTTGATCTCCTTGAGGGCCCTTATGTCCCTCACGATCTCGATGAGCTTGGTCCTCCTTATGATGCCGACTACCTTCTTCCCGTTTACGACGGGGAGCTGCCTGCAGTTGTTGGACACCATGAGCTCGGAGATCTTGGTGATCTCCATGTCGGGCGACACGGACGGGAGCTGACGGATGAAGTTCTTCACCTTGGCGTCCAAGGTGACGCTCTTCTTCCTGAGGATCGAAGCGTAGCTGACCATCCCCACGAACTCCCCGTTGTCGACGACGGGTACGTCCTGGTACTTGGTCTCCCTCATGACCGACAGCGCATCCGAGATGCGATCTTCCGACGAAACTGTTGGGAAGTCGACGGACATCACTCTCTCGATGGAAATGCCGTCAATCTGCGATCTGAGCATGGTAATCTTCTTCAGATCCTCTAGGTCCTTTACAGCCATAGAATTCACCTCTGGATTCTATGTACGCTCTGATACGGATATAATGGTTGTTGGTTGTAACTTCCAATCCTTCGAAAAACGACAGCCAGAATGCGGAAAACGAGTTGTAAGGGGTTTGTGGTTGGGGTTTGTCGTCGCCAGAGCGACGCCGACTGCGAGGTATTAAATACCGTCAGAGTTCGGAGAAGGGCTTGCCTGCGAGCAGTTCGTCCACTATCTCGGCGACCCTGTCGACGGGGATGCGCTTCTGCTCGGTGGTGTCCCTGTCGCGGATAGTCACGGTGCCCTCGGCAGCCCCTCCGGGGAGGGAGTCGTAGTCCACGGTGATGCACCAGGGGGTACCGACCTCGTCCATGCGGGCGTACCTCTTCCCGATCGTTCCGGATCCGTCGTAGTATGCCTCCACCCTGTGGGAGTGGACCCTGTTGTAGATGTCCTTCGCCATGTCGTCCAGGCCGTCCTTCTCCATCAGCGG
>CALUNK010000032.1 GCA_944321985.1 Candidatus Methanomethylophilaceae archaeon | reverse complement strand
CCCGGCCGGTGATCAATCGGCTTCCCGCGCCGTGGGCAGGCGACGGCGGAATCCCTAGCTCGCGAGTCCTTAAGCCCCCGAAAGCGTGACCTTATTTAAAACTAAGGATAGACGACAAATCCAGAGGAATCTGGTGGGCCCGGCCGGATTTGAACCGGCGACCTCCGCCTTGTAAGGGCGACGTCATAACCCCTAGACCACGGGCCCATAGTTGCTGGAATATGACGATGATATAAAAATCCGTGGGAAGGCATAGCCGATAATATATATGAGAATCTCGTTGGCCCTATCATCGCGATTGTAGTCCAGCGGTTAGGACGGGAGCTTCCCAAGCTTCTGACCCGGGTTCGATTCCCGGCAATCGCACCATCCATTTACAGATTTCTTGTTGTATGTGACCCGCCGCCAGGAGGAAATCGGAGAGGCGGCGGTAAGATGATTTCACAGAAGAGGCCGATCCGCTCGGCTATCGCCAGATCTTATTCTCACAGACCTCTCCACAGGAATCACGAATATCCTTCCGTCTCCCGGACTTCCCGTCTCCGCGAATCTGCATATCGTGTCTATGGTTCTCTCTACGTCCGATTCGTCTACGACCGACTCTATCTTCACTTTCTCAATTTCATCTACAACAAACTCCCCCACTCTTGTGGTGAAGGTCAGTCCCATCTGCTCCCCACGTCCCGTGACGTGGGTTATGGTCATACCGTTGATTCCGATGTCCCTCAGAGCGTCCTTGACACACTGCAAGCGCTCTGGTCTGATCACAGCCATTACCAGCTTCATACCAACCACCTCACATCACGTAGGATGGCTCCCCGTGTTCGATCGTGTCCGCACCGATCATCTGTTCACTCTCCGTGAGCGCGGCACCCTTCCTTTCCCCCGTGTTCCTCATCACATAGTCAATCGCCTTCATGATGACGAAGGACACAACGAAACAGTACACCAAAGTGATGATGACAGAGACGATCTGCCCGGCCAAAAGATCTGTGTGTCCCTCAATCAGGCCGCCATAGCCTGAGTATGTGGCAGTTGCAAACACACCTACGGAGATTGCTCCCCATATCCCGCCGAAACCATGGACACCCATGACATCCAGAGCGTCATCGACGCCGTTCCTCGAACGCATGAATATTATACCGCAGTAGCACACGACCGCACCTACAGCACCGATCGGCACTGCCGCCCAAGGTTCGACAAACCCGCAACCGGGTGTTATGGCCACCAAGCCCGCCAGAACACCTGCACAGAGACCAGTCACGTTGACACGACCCACATGGAGATATTGTACAACAATCCACACAACCGTGGATGCGCAGGACGCAACGAAGGTATTGATCCCCGCAAGAACTGCGGTCTCCGTGAATCCTCCTGCAGAACCGCAGTTGAACCCAAACCATCCGATCCACAGTAGAAAGCAACCGATAAACATCAAAGGAACATTGTGCGTCCTTCCCTTGGAGATCTTCACGCTCCTCCTGCCTATGGCAATTGCGGCGGCAACGCCGGATATGCCTGAGCATATGTGAACTACGGTGCCGCCAGCAAAATCGATGTTGGGCAGGCCGATCTCCGTCAAGGAATGTATGATGCCTCCGCCCCAGACCATATGCGCCATCGGAGCATAGACCAGTAAAGACCAGAGGGTGATGAACACCAGGATCGCGGAATATCTGACCCTTTCGGCGGTTGCTCCGAATACTATGCATGATGTCACAATAGCGAAAGTTCCCTGGAACAGCATGTACTCGTATGTCGGAATCGCTATCGAACCATCACCCGATGATATCGAAAGCCCATTTCCGAAGACCGCCCCTAACCCTCCGAATAGCATCCCGTCTCCTGTCAGAGCAAGAGAGTACCCGACAGCCCACCAGATGAGTCCGGATACGGCCATGACGCCTATACACTGGGCCATCATGGACGTCATGCTCTGCTTTCTCAGCATCCCCCCATAGAACAGCGAAATTGCAGGTGCCATGACGAATACGAGAGCCGTACAGAGGAACATGAACACAGACGATGCAACGTCCACCGATGACGCCTCCGTCACCGCGGAGACTTCTGGAACCAGAAACACGATTATCGCCAAACATACAGCGAAACCCACTGTCACCATTCCAATCATCTTCAATTATACTCACACTCCGATTAGATATCTCCATCTTACAGGATTAATTAGATGATTGTCTAATCATATATTAAACTGTATGATGAATAACTATCAAAATGATGATTTACACACTATTTGAGCTATATTAAATCGTAATATAGTACAAAATATACGTATTAAACATCATTATTAGACAATTGTCTACAATGTTGGATGAACAAGAAATCGATAAAAAGGATGTCGAAAAGGTTTGAAGATTCCCGAATGATCAAAGCAGCGATTTTGCCTCTTCAGGAGTCATGTCCAGAGCTTTGAGCATGTATTCCAAGGCCTTCTTTCCGTAAGGGGCACGGGCCTTGGGATCCTCCATGATCTCGCCGTAAGTGGCCATGACGTTGTTGTAGTACTCGATCGCAAACTCGGAGTACAGTGAAGCAGACATGGACTCGTCCATCTCTGCAGCTTCGCAATATGCCTTCTCTGCCTCGTCGTATTTGTTGACCGAAATGCAGAACAGTCCGTATGACTGGTAGTAGTCCACACGGTCTCCGTCGAGCTCGATGGCCTTCTTGTAGGCATCCATGATCTCCTGGACGTCTACCTTCGCTCCGAACATTCCGGATGCGTAGTTTCCGCACTCGGCCTTGTAGTACCAGACGTCAGCATTGTCGGGAAGCTCCGTTGCGAGCTTCTTGAACGCCGTATACGCTTTCTTGAAATCTCCCTCGTCCATCGCCTTCATCGCGTTGGCGATCTTCTTCTCGGGGGTTGCCTCTGCCATGGACGGGCAGTTAACCTGGGTCCAATATATATGCTACCGATAAGGCTTATAAACGGAACAGAAAATGGATTCTCATGGAGCGTTGGGAACAGGCACTGTCGGGATGCGATCTTAGCGACTACTCCATACGTGAGACTGCCCTGCCGGAATATGACGGCCCGACCGTCATAAGATGCGGGAAGCTCTGCGAGGAGAACCTGTGCGGAAAGTACGGGACCAACTGGGCGTGCCCTCCCGGGTTCGACGAACACATGGACACCCTCTCAGATGGGTTCTCGTCCGCCCTTCTGATCAGCAGGACGTTCCCCTGCGATCCGAAGGACAAGGATGCGGTGGAGGGCTTCAACAACGAGGTGAAGTCTGCAATCAGGATGGTCCTCTCGAGACTCCGCGACGCCGGCATCGGATGCAGGGGTCTGGCGGACGGGGGATGCGACCTGTGTCCGGAGTGCGCCTACCCCGAACCCTGCAGGCATCCCGACATGCTGCTCCCGTCGGTTTCTGTGGTGGGCATAGACATGGAATCCTACCTCGCGTCCATAGGAGAGAGGTTCGAGTTCAGGGACGACTCCGTCACATTCTACGGAGTGGTCCTGCTCTCGAACTGAGGCCCACACCACGTTGCGGGTATAGTCGCACGCCCGCGCAGTTCTTATAATAAGCATCCATGATAACCGCCCGAAGGTCTGAAGATGGACAGAGAAACCGTCGAGAGGGTAGCGCGCACGGCGCACATCAAACTCACCGAGGATGAGATCCGGAGGTACGGAAACGACCTGGCCGAGATCCTGACTTACTTCGAGCTCCTGGACGAGGCGCCCGGGTCCGAGGAGCGTGGCATCAACCCCGTGGAGATAGCGGACGTCCTGAGGAACGACGAACCGCGCATGGAGATTGATCCAGACATCCTGTTGAAGGACATGGACACATACGAGAGGTACGTAAGGGGGCCGAGGCTGTCATGAGCATGAAGAGCGTCCTGGAGACCCTCGAGTCCGTCAACTCGAAATACCTCATGTTCCACGCCAAGACCTCCGACACCGACGCCGGGGACGCGAAGTTCCTGTTCTCCGCAAAGGACAACCTCACGTCCAAAGACATGGAGACCTGCGCCGGGTCCAGAATCCTCGAGGGTTACTTCCCCGCTTTTGACGCCACGGTCATCGCCAAGATGCGTGAGGCAGGCGGGAAGCTCATCGGAAAGACCAACATGGACGAGTTCGGGTTCGGGACCTTCTCGACGAACTCCGGATTCGAGATCCCCAGGAACCCCTACGACCTGGAGAGGGCATGTGGCGGTTCGTCCGGTGGTTCGGCCTGCGCGGCCGCCGTCTTCGAGGACCACGTCTCCCTCGGAGTCTCCACCGGCGGATCCATCTGCTGCCCGGCCAGCTTCTGCGGGGTCTACGGCATCGCGCCGACCTACGGGCGCGTGTCCAGGTACGGCCTCATCGACTACGGCAACTCCCTAGACAAGATCGGGATCCTCTCCGCCAAGGCGGGAGACCTCAGGAAGTACATAGGCGTCATCGCCGGCAGGGATGAGAGGGACCCCACGTCCTGCGTCCAGCCGGAACTGAAGAACGAGGGCAGGAGGATGAAGTCCGTCGCAGTTCCGAAAGAGGGTGTCGAGGGACTGTCCAAAGACGTCGAGGCCGCCTTCAACAACGCCCTCGAAGAGCTCAGACGCATGGGCATCGACGTGGAGACCGTCGACATGCCCTCCCTGAAGTACGCCATGCCCGCGTATTACGTCCTCGCCACGTCCGAGGCGTCCACCAACCTGGCGAGATACGTCGGGATGAGGTACGGCCGCCAGGACGGGGACTACACGCTGAAGTTCGACGAGTTCTTCTCCGGCGTCCGCTCCCGCTACTTCGGGGACGAGGCCAAGAGGAGGATTCTCCTCGGGACGTTCACGAGGATGGCAGGGTACAGCGACAGATACTACTCCAAAGCAAGGCAGGTAAGGCAGGTCGTCATCCAGGACTACAAGAGGGTCCTGCAGGACCACGACGCGGTGCTCGCCCCCACGATGCCTTTCACCGCCCCCAGGTTCGACGACATATCGAAGATGTCCGCCCTGGACAACTACAAGGCGGACTACCTCACAGTTCCGGCCAACATCGCCGGAACACCGCACATGTCCGTCCCGTGCGGATACGGATCGGACGGGATGCCCATTGGCATGCAGTTCGTCGCCGACCACTGGGATGAGGACGTGCTGTTCACCATGGCCGAGGACTGGGAGAAGGAATTCGAAATGAAGAGACCGGAGGTGGGCGCATGAAGATAGGATTGGAGATTCACGTCCAGCTCCCCACGAAATCGAAGATGTTCTGCTCCTGCCCCACCACCGAGGCGCCGGGACCGAACACCCATGTGTGCCCCACCTGCCTCGGGATGCCTGGTTCCAGGCCTGTCCTGAACAGGAAGGTCCTGGAGTACGGCATCATGCTAGCCAAACTCCTGGGATGCAGGGTCAACGACGTCACCTGGTTCTCCAGGAAGACTTACTTCTACCCCGACATGTCCAAGAGCGTGCAGATCACCCAATACGACAACCCGATAGGGGAGGGCGGAGCGTACTACCTGAACGGCAAGAAGCTCATCAGAATAACCAGGATACACGTGGAGGAGGACCCTGGGAAGACCAAGAGGGTCGGGGACCTGTCGTCCCTCGTGGACTACAACCGTTCCGGGATCCCGCTGGCGGAGATCGTCACCGAGCCCGACCTGTCCACGCCCGCGGAGGCAAGGGAGTTCCTGGGACAGCTGATTCAGGACATCAGGCACGTCATCGACATCCCCGGAGACGGGGAGAGGAGCATACGCTGCGACTGCAACATCTCCGTCGGCAAGGAGAGGGTCGAGGTCAAGAACGTCACCGGACTGAAGAACGTCGAGAGGGCTCTCACGTTCGAGGTTGTCCGCCAGACCAAGATCCTCAAGGCGGGAGGGAAGATCGACAGGGAGACCAGGCGCTTCGACGAGGAGCGCGGGGTCACCATAAGCGTCAGGAAGAAGGAGTTCGAGGCAGACTACGGTTACATAGACGAGCCTGACCTTGGAATATACCGCATCAAGGAGATGGCCGAGTCCATCAAGATCAGGGAGAGCCCCCAGAAGATGACCGAAAGGCTGGCACAGCAGTACGGCATCGACCAGAAGATGGCCAAGCAGCTTGTGAACACATCCGTCGAACTTGCAGAGCTGTTCGAGAACGTCGCAGAGAAGCATGGCACCCAGAACGCGGTCAAATGGGTTGCGGGACCCGTGAGCTCCAACTGGAAATCCCTCGAGACCAGCGGCGCCGATCCGAACAGCGTCATGGGCATCATCGACAGATTCGCCGCCGGCGAGATCACCGACACCGAGTGCGGAATCGAGATCAAATGCCTGATGACCGGAGAGGACCTGGAATCCGCAAAGGGTGCCGCGGGTGACCTGGACAATATCGTCGCCGACTACCTGGACCAGAACCCGGGCATCATCGACGACTACAGGAAGAACGAAAAGGCCGCCAACAAGGCAATCGGCTTCGTCATGAAGAACTCCGGAGGGAGCTACTCCTCCGCGGAGGTCGTCGAAGCCGTCAAAAGGCTCATCGAGTCCAGACTCTGAGAAACCATCGACGGCCGGTGGAATCCGGCCGTCATTTTTTCCCATTTCCAACTCCAGCTGCGGACGGTGCGGCGAACCATCCTCGATCACGGAAATGTTACATACGCAAATCTCGACCCTATGCCCCTTCTCTATATCTGGCTATGTCCGAACCGCGGATCCCCGATGGCGATTGGATGCGACATCCATCATTCGAGAAACCATGGAATTTTTATAGAACGAATCCAGTTGTCACAATCATCCAACTAAAAGGTCGATAGAATGAACACCAAGCAGATCGTGGCTGTCGTGGTTGTCCTGGTCATCATCGTGGCAGCGGCGGCAGTGACCCTCTCGATGAACGACGGGGACAAGAAGAAGGAGGGCCTCTACACGCTCGACGCGAATGTCGTCGAGGTGACCATGGGAGGCATCACCGCCAGCCCCAAGATCGTAGACTCGATCGAGGGCCTCTATTCTGACATCTACGGTGAGCTGGCCGACGACACCCTCACCATCGAAGACGCCAAGGCCGACACCGCATTCTGGGAGAAGTACTGCACGTACGAACCCATGATCACCGATAACGGCGACGGCACGTTCACAGTCATATCCACGGACGGGAAAGGCCCTGTCGAGGTCGAGCTGGGCGTCATGGACAAGATGATCTCCACCAGCACAATCTACCTCACTACAATCTACTACCTCATCTGCATGAAGTACGATGAGACCCCCTACTCTGAGGAGGCGCTCGCCAACAAGGAACTCGTGGCCGAGTATCAGAAGGTTGTCGCCGGCGGAACCACATTGGACTACATCAGCTCCAACACCGAACTCATAGACTACTTCGACGCCGACGGCTACATCGACGGCGGGGCGAACACGCTCAGCAACTACGAGACGGAGACCCTCGCCCAGAACATCGAGGACGCGAGCTCCGACGGCTCCAAGGTCGTCCTCATCGCTTCCGGCGGAATGCGTGCGTCCAGTGTAGACCTCCCGTTCATCGACAGAACCGTCAGAGCCGCCGGCGGACAGTCGGGAATCTTCCTTAGCGTCACAGACATCCCGCAGGCGTTCGCATCCATCGAGCTCCTCGGATACCTCTTCGGGTACGGCGAGTACGTCGAGCCCATGATTCAGGACCTGCAGGAGAGGTTGTACAAGGTGTACTACTCCCTGCAGAACACCGATGTGACCCACAAGATCTACTGGGAGACGTACGACGGGACCTCCGTCAAGCTCTCCGGCATGTCCGGAGAGATCGTGGACTTTTTCGGCTGGGACGACTCCCTCGTTACCGGAGGGGAGGTCGACACCGAGACCATCCTGATGGAGAAGCCCGACATCCTGATCTTCTACACCAACGACCAGCGCTCCGACGATGAGAAGATGAGAGCCTGATCCAAAGGGGGCCCGTCCCCCAACCCTTCCAGGATCCACGGACATGAGCGAGATAAAGGACTACGAAGGCATCCAGGAGTTCAGGAAGAAGGCCAGGCGCAAGGCGGTCATGGCCGTAGGCGGAACAGCACTGTTCTTTGTCGTCGCATTCCTGCTGTGCATGTGCTTCGGCAACTACGTGATGAGCCCGAGCGAGGTCTTCAACGGGATCTTCGGCATCGGGGACGCCGGCATCGTTCAGATTGCTCGCAACGTCCGCCTTCCCAGGGTCCTGTGCGCAGCCTTGGTCGGAGCCGCCCTGTCTGTGGCCGGCCTGACCATGCAGAGCCTCTTCAAGAACCCCATGGCGTCCCCCACCGTCCTGGGCATATCCCATGGAGCGTCCTTCGGTGCGTCCATGGCCATATCTTTCGGCATCGGAGCGGGCGTGTTCGGCACGTACAGCACATCCGTCATGGCGTTCGTTTTCTGTTTCATAACCATGGCCCTGGTCTATGCGATCGCCCGCACGAGATACGGCATATCCACCGTCACCCTGCTGCTGTCCGGAGTGGCTGTGGGCGCGTTTTTCAACGGCCTCGTCTCCCTCGTCCAATACGTCGCCGACGACGACGCCCTCCAGGAGATAGTCTTCTGGACGATGGGAAGCTTCAACAAGTGCAACTGGGACTCGGTTCCGGTGGCGCTCATACCGATTCTCCTCGGAATCGTCATGACCGTCCTCATCAACAGGGAGCTGAACATGGTCTCGGCCGGGGAGGAACAGGCAGCCAACATGGGCGTGAACGTCCGCAATATCCGCATAATCGCGATTGTCGCGACGTCGCTCTGCGTCGCGGGATCCGTTGCCGTATCGGGAACCATCGGATTCGTGGGACTGATTATCCCACACGTGTTCAGAATGCTCGTCGGCCCCAACCACAGGCTCCTAATTCCCCTATGCATATTCGGCGGGGCTGCATTCCTGATGATAATGGACACGATAGCAAAGGCGGGATTCGAGATGTCGTTCCCGGTGGGCGTACTCACTTCGCTGCTGGGTGCGCCATTCTTCATCTACATATTAAAGACACGCAAGAAGGAGGTGTGGGAGTAAAATGGTAGAGCTGGACATAGAGGACGTATGCTTCTCGTACCCTTCCAGGGACATACTCAAGGACGTCGAGTTCAAGGCGGAACAGGGCGAGATCCTTGGAATCATAGGACAGAACGGATGCGGAAAGACCACCCTGCTGAAATGCATCAACTCGACCCTGTCACCGAAGAAGGGAATCGTGACGGTGGACGGTAAGGCCGTCGAGTCCATGACGAAGAAGGAGATTGCCCGTAACATGGGATTCGTCATGCAGACCACCAGCACGACGTTCCCGTTCACTGTATACGAAACGGTCATGATGGGACGCTACTCACGCCAGGACGCCCTTGACACCGAGAAGGAGGAGGACACCCGCATTGTCTACCAGGCGCTTCAGGACACGGGAACTCTGAAGTTCGCCGACCGCGACATCGACGAGCTCAGCGGTGGGGAAAGACGCAGGGTCATGATAGCAAGGGCCCTCGTTCAGGAGCCTGACATACTCCTGCTGGATGAGCCCACCCTCCATCTTGACATAAACCATCAGTTCGACCTGATGGACCTCATCACCAAACTCTCCAGAGAGAAGGGCATGCTCATCGTCATCGTCACCCACGATCTCGTCCTGGCGGCCAGGTACTGCGACAGGGTCATCGCCATAGAGCACGGGGAGATTGCCGCCATGGGGCCGACGAGGGATGTCCTGACGACGGAGAACATGCGCAGGATCTTCGACATAGAGGCCGAGGTCAACGAGGATCCGCGCGTGGGCCTCAACGTCACGATCCTGGGAAAATCAAAGGCCGATTCGGAAAAGGACCGACAACGTGCCGCATCCTGAGGTCGTCCCGCGCTCTGGGAACGTCCGGACATACACGTCTTCGGGATTCAGACCAGGAACTTCTCGATGGCTGCCGTGAGTCCGTGCCTCTCCTTGAGAATACCTATCGCCCTCATGTTATCGGAGTTCGCATGGGCATCCAGCGACGATTCATCCCTCCAGTGCTCGACGAGCAGCACGCGCCCGGGATCATCCATAGAAATGAAGTACTCGTATCCCAGACAGCCGTCTTCGGCACGTACCGCCCCCAGGACCCCCTCCGCGATCATGCTCTCGACGAACTTGCGAGCACTGTCCCCAACTCCGTTGTAACTGACGTTGATGACGACACCCATCCTAACCCTCGGACCACCATCGGTTTCCATCTATTTGACCTGAGCGAGCTCGGTTGCCCTTCTTCGTCCCCTTGGTTCCCTTGATGTTTTTGATCCCCATGATCATGAACGTCCCTCCGTTGCGGTTGATTATAGCCGGACCGCTGTACTCCCACGGTCCGGCGGTGCCAGAAGCCGGCACAATGTCACCGCACCTCCTAACGACGGTTGCTTATTTATATTTTAGGTTATCCTAAAAATAACCGAAGAAATAATCGACGGACCTGGAACCTGGGGCGATAATACCTGTGCGGATGACTGACAGAATGATGAAAGGATTAAACGGAGGGGCTGCCCCCTCCGGTTTGTGATCACTCCTCGGACAGGTCCTCGACATCGCTGAAGTCGATGTCACCCGCGAGGGAGATGATCTGGAGTTCCTCGAGCTTAGAGTCGTCGACCTTCTCGGGGGATCCGTCTAGCAGGGAGACCGCCCTCTTGTTCTTGGGGAACGCGATGACCTCCCTGATGGTGTCCTTATTGAGGAGGATGGCGCACAGCCTGTCGACTCCGATGGCGATTCCTCCGTGAGGTGGGGCTCCATAGCTGAGTGCCTCGACGAAGAAGCCGAAGTTCTCCTCTATCCTCTCGTCGTCCAGCCCGAGCTTGTGGAACACCGCCCTCTGCAGATCGGCATTGTGGATACGCAGGGATCCGGAACCGAGCTCGTTGCCGTTCAGACACAGGTCGAAGCATGCTCCTCCGACGTAGTCATCGTCCAGGTCGTTCTGCGGAAGGACGAACGGGTGGTGGAACGCATCGTACTTCCCGGAGACGGGGTCGATCTCGAACATGGGGCACTCGTCCATCCAGAAGAACTGGAACTGGTTCTCGGGGATGAGTCCGAGATCCTCCGCAATCTTCTTCCTGACGAATCCACCGCCCTCATATGTGGCCTTCCAAGGTCCGGCGATGAGGAACAGCACATCGCCCTCCTCGGCGTTCATGGTGGTCTTGATGTTCTCGAGGATCTCCGGTGTGAAGTACTTCGTGATGTTGGACTCGAGCTTCCCGTTCTCGACCCACATCCAGGTGAGTCCTCCGAGTCCGACCTTCTTGGCGTAGTGGATGTACCTGTCCCTGTCGTTCCTTCCTATCTTGTCCCCGGCGATGTCCTTCTTGAGGTTCATTCCGGCGACGATGCCGCCTTCGGCGATGACGTTCTGGAAGATCTTGTACGGTGCGTCCCTGACAACGTCGGTCAGCTTGACGTACTCGAGCCCATACCTCATGTCGGGCTTGTCGGATCCGAACCTCTCCATCGCATCACGGTAGGCAATGTGGGGGAAGGGGGTCTTGAGCTCCTCTCCGTACAGACCCTTCCAGATGTAGGACATCATCCCCTCGATCATGTCCTGGATGTCCTTCATGTCGACGAAGGACATCTCCATGTCCAGCTGGGTGAACTCAGGCTGCCTGTCCTTCCTGGAGTCCTCGTCACGGAAGCATCTGGCCACCTGGTAGTAACGGTCCATGCTGGCTACCATGAGCATCTGCTTGAACAGCTGCGGGGACTGGGGGAGAGCATAGAAGGTCCCGGGGTGGACCCTGGACGGGACGATGTAGTCCCTGGCACCCTCAGGGGTGGACCTGCCGAGCATGGGCGTCTCGATCTCGAGGAAGCCGTTCTGCTCAAGGTACTGCCTGGCAAGATGGACGAGCTTGCTCCTGAAGACCATGGACTGGATCATCTCTGTCCTCCTGAGGTCCAGGTACCTGTACTTCATCCTGATGTCCTCGTCGGGAAGGACCCCTTCCTTCTGGTCCCCGAGCTCGAACGGAGGCATGACGGACTTGTTCAGGAGCTCGGCGTCGGTGATGAGCACCTCAATCTCGCCGGTGGGGTTCCTCGAGTCCTCGGTTCCCTCGACCCTCTTCCTGACGATCCCGTTGATCTGTACGCAGGATTCGCGGGTGAAGGTCTTCATGACGGCGTCCAGCTTCGCGGCGTCGACTCCCCGAGGAAGGTCCTCGGGGTCGAAGACAACCTGTGTAATGCCGTATCTGTCCGCGAGGTCGATGAATGCGACTCCGCCGTGGTCCCTGGAGAACCTTACCCATCCCTGGAGGCATACCTCCTTCCCGAGGTCGGAGGACCTCAGCTCACCGCAGGTGTTTGTTCTTCTCATAAGAGCGCCTCTTCTATATGCGCATGCGATTCTGGAAACCATATTTATAGGTTTTAGGGACGCGCACGCGCAATACAATGAAGGGCGACCGCCATGGGAACTCTCGGCGAATCCGTGAACCGGCGGAACAAGCGTATAGGATGCCGCGCCCCGTTGAGGATGGAGCCCCATTACAACCGACCGCGTCCGGACGGACGACGGGCACACGTGATCGGAACGTATGCGTTCCCGGACCTGCTGGCACATTGTTTCCCACCCCGGGGAAACACTGGTCCGAGCCGGATGTCACCTCTCGCCCAGTATCGGCGGGATGTAGGAGAAGGGGTCCTTCTTGATGTTCAGTACGACGGACGCGTTGGTCTTGTGGACGTCGGGGATCTTGTTAATCTCCTTCACCACCTCTGAGAACTCGTCCCTGTCGAGACACGCGATCCATGCCACGCAGTCGCTCTCGCCTGTCACGTCGAATATCGAAATCACCTGGGGGATCTTCGCTATCTCGTCCTGCACAGTCTCCACGTTGTCCGCATAGACGCTGACCAGGCCCATGTACTCAAACCCGAGCCTCATGTAATCGACGCTTGCACGGTAACCCTGGATGACGCCCTTGGCCTCGAGGTTCTTGACCCTCTGTATCAGGGTCGTGGGATGGACATCCAACTGCTTCGCGAGCTGCCTATAGGAGCCCTGACTGGACCTACAAAGAAGTTCGATTATACGTTTGTCCAGTTCGTCGTAGTCGGAGAGCGACATTTGAATCCCTTTGGTATACAAAATCCCTAAAGAGATTTATTAACCTTATGAACAATGGAGCGGATGTCAGGCGATACCATGACGGATGAGATATTCAGACACGACGGATATGTCTTCGAGTTCGAGGCCAACGTCGTCTCCGTGAAAGGCGACGAGGTCATCCTGGACAGCACGGCCTTCTACCCCGGCGGGGGTGGGCAGGTGTGCGATACCGGAGCCATTCGCGGGATCCCCGTCACGGAGGCCTTCTACGACAAGGACGGAAACATCGTCCACATGGTCACCGGCAACGACCTGCAGCCTGGCGAGAGGGTCTGGTGCAGCGTAGACTGGGACAGACGCTACGAGCTCATGCAGGGCCACACCGGGGAGCACCTGCTCTTCTGCTCCCTGAAGAGACAGTGCCCTGACCTGACGATAACGAAGATTATGATATCGCCCGAGAGCAAGTACGTGATCGTGAACCACGACCTGTCCTGGGAGCAGATCAGGGAGGCGCAGAGGTTCGCCAACCAGGCCATCGTCGACAACCTCGCGGTGACCAAGAGCATCATGGACCGGGACGACCCGGACCTGGAGAAGGTGAGGATCAAACTGGACAGGATACCCGAGGACGAGGAGATCTCGGTCGTGGCGATCGGAAACATCGACCTGTCCGCATGCAGCGGAGTGCACGTCATGGAGACGTCGGAGCTGGAGATGCTCATCGTAGACCGGAAGGTTTCCGCTGGCAAGGACGGGATAGCCATCCACTTCAAGGTAGGGCAGGAGGCGAAGAACGTCGCCGCGGACCTTGCAAGCATCGCGCTGGAGATCGTGGACGGCATCGGATGCAAGACTGAGGACTCCGTCAGGGCGGTCGCCAACATGAGACACGACCTTGACCTGGAAGGCAGGCTACTCCGCAAAGCGACCAAGGATCTCGCCGTTTCGACGGTGCCGGAGGACGTCCACGGGACGCCTGTCCTATACGCCGTTCTGCCGGGAACCGACCGCGCTGTGCTGACGGATGCGGCGGAGTCGGTGAAATCCAAAGGAGGAGTCGCTCTCATCGTAGGCGTGACCGACACCCTTGCAGTCATAATGGCTTCCGGCACACCCGCGGTGGACTGCAGAAAGCTCCTTCCGGATGTGCTCAAACAGTTCGGCGGTAGAGGCGGCGGGAAACCGGATTTCGCACAGGGGGGCGTGACCGACTCGTCCCTGGCGGACGAAGTCTTAAAGGCCATGAGGGCGACGGTGGAAAAATCGCTTTCTTCAAGTAGTTAAAGGGGAATGGCGAGGGTATGCCTGGAATGAGGATGAACGACCGTCAGATGAAACAGGCCATGAAGAAGATGGGCATCAAACAGAGCTCCATCGACAATGTGACCGAGGTCATCATCAGGACGAACGAGAAGGAGATCGTCATCAGGAACGCGGAGGTCGTCTGCGTGGAGATGGGCGGCTCCAAGAGCTATCAGATCTCTGGAACCGAGGAGGAGCGCATGCTCGGATCGGCACCAGAGGGAGAGGCGAAGATCTCGTTCCCCCAGGAGGACATAGAGCTCGTGATGTCCCAGACTGGGTGCGATGCCCAGAAGGCCCTTGCGGCCCTCGAGGCCACGGACGGACAGCCCGCCGAGGCTATCGTCAAGATAATGTCGGAGTGATCGAGATGTGTCTAGCAGTTCCCGGAAAGATCGTCAGCATCGACGGCGATATGGGCGATGTGGATTTCGGCGGAGTCACCAGGAAGGCGAACCTGTCGATGGTGGACGCCAATGTCGGCGACTGGGCGGTCGTCCACGCAGGATTCGCGATCCAAATCATGGACGAGGAGGACGCCCAGGAGACGCTGAGGCTCTGGAACGAGGTCCTCGACAGCGACGCCGTCACCTACAACTAATCGGACCGGACCTGGAAGGTCCCGGTCCCTCTTCACCTCTTCTTCTGGATCTTGCCGTCCTTCTTCTGCCTGACCACGGATGTGCCCTGATTCGAGGCCACTTGCTTTGCGTATGCCTCTGCCTCCGCCTTGGTCTTGAACTTCTTGAGAGCCTTCTGGGCATTGGCCTTCTTGACCTGCCAGCCCCCGTCAGGGTGCGGCGACACGAAGTATGCACCGTTCCTTTGCTTGGCCGGTGACTCCTCCTTCGGTGCTTCGGACTTGGTCGTATCCTCTTCCTTCTTCTGAACCGGCATATGTATCCCCTCACTTACACCGTCTTGCATCCTTTTAAAATAGGGCCGAAATCCTACGGCCTGCACACAGAAACATCGGTCTCGGGCAGAGCCTGGGTACCTCTCGATCGACCTGAGGTTCCATTATAGAAAATTTTAAATATGATTCAGCTATCCCATGTTTCGGTATGACGGCCAAAGCGGCGGGGTCACACCCGGTCCCATTCCGAACCCGGCAGTAA